>PMKG01000289.1 GCA_003157675.1 Acidobacteriota bacterium | reverse complement strand
CGCCGTCGCGCGTGACGAGCAGGCACTGGTAGCCGACGTACATCGCCGTCGGCTCGAACGCCGTGTCGAAGCGCTTCCAGAAATCGCGTGACGCGCGGTACTTCGTCGAGTCGGCGCCGAAGTTCGGCGCGACGTTCCCCCACTGCCCGGTCGCCATGTTGATCTTGATGAGCGTGCTCCCGCCCTGTCCCGCGCCGTATCCAACACCGTAGAGGATCTCGGGGTGGAGCGGGTCGGCCGTGATCGTGCCGAACTCGGACGCGGGGACCGGCGACGCGTCGAAGACGTTGATCTGCCCGAAGTCGCCGCGGCTGCGCGTCATGACCGCGCCGGTGTCCTGCTCGGCTCCCATCACCCAGTACGGATAGCGCGTGTCGGTGGACACGTGGTAGATCTGCCCGACCGGCTGGTTGTACCAGGAACTCCANNGTGGGCTGGTTGTACCAGGAACTCCATGTCTTTCCGCCGTCGAGCGTCACGCTCGCGCCTTGATCGGCGCCGAGCAGCATGCGCTGGCCGTTGGTCGGATCGATCCACATGCAGTGGTAGTCTTCGCCGCCCGGGGCGCCCTTGAACACCGTGAACGTGCTGCCGCCGTCGGTCGAGCGATAGAGCGGGACGCTGACGACGTACACGACGTCGGGATTCTGCGAATCGACCCACACGCCCGAACCGTAGTTTCCCTGTCCGTTGCTGACGCGCGTTTCGCCGTTCCCGACGTGCTTCCACGTCGCGCCGCCATCGTCGGAGCGACAGACGCCCGACCCGTTCTCGATGGCGCTGCCGACGACGTAGACGCGCTGGCCGTTCGTGTGCATCGCGATCGCCACGCTGATGCGGCCGGGATAGGCGGGCAGGGACGTGATCTCGGTCCAGGTCCTGCCTTCGTCAGTCGATTTGAAGAGTCTGGCGGGTTTCCCCGCGGGCGCGCCGCCGCCAGCGGGTGCGGCCCCGCCGCCGCGCGGAGCCAAGGTTCCCTGCGTCGTGGCGAACATCACGGTCGGCAGGTCGAACGCATACTCGAGATCGCGTGTCCCGCCCCCGCCTTCGGGCTCAAGCACCTTCTGCCACGTCTGACCGCCGTCGGTCGAACGATACACACCGCTTCCGCGACCGGTGGCGTCGCCGGTCGCGCACGCGAGGACGAGATTCGAGTCCTTGGGATCGACGACGAGCTTGTTGATCTTCAGCGCCTCTTCGAGGCCGATGTGCTTCCACGTCCTGCCGGCGTCCGACGACTTGTACATCCCGTTTCCGGAAGGGCCGCTGACCGAATCGCCCGTGCCGACGTAGATGATGTTCGGGTCCGACGGCGCGACCTGAATGGCGCCGATGCCGTCAGCCTCGGTCACGTCGTCGAAGATCGGATCCCACCTCGCGCCGGCGCTCGTCGTCTTCCAGGCGCCGCCCTGCGGCGTGCCCATGTAGAAGGTGCCGGCTTCGCCGATCACGCCCGTGACCGCGGAGATCCGGCCGCCGTGGAACGGACCGATGTTGCGCCATTGCAGTCCCGCGTAGAGGCTGGGACTGACCTGCGGGCTCTGCGCCTGCACGGCGACATAGAGGGCGGCCGCGGCGGCGACCGTGAGCAGGCGGATCACGAGACGAACGGGCGACGGTGTACGAGTCACAGGGAAACCCCTTTCAGTGTCGCGCACAGTAGCTTAGTCGCGGGCGGGGATCAAGGGGGGGCTATGGCCGGCTGAGGTGGCGCCGGCGCGGGACGCCATCATCTGCCCTGGGCTCGCATACACTGGCAGGGTCGGCGGTGTTCACCCTCATCGAGCCCAAGGAGCACATGAACATGAAGCCGAAGAACACGATCTGCCTCTGGTTCGACAAGGACGCGCTTGAAGCGGCGCGGTTCTATGCCGCCACATTTCCGAATAGCGAGATGACCGCCGTTCACAAAGCGCCGGGTGACTACCCGGGCGGCAAGGAGGGTGACGTCCTGACGGTGGAGTTCGCCGTCCTGGGTGTTCCCTGTCTGGGTCTCAACGGCGGCCCGGTGTTCAGGCACAGCGAGGCCTTCTCCTTCCAGATCGCGACCGACGCGCAAGAAGAGACGGACCGCTACTGGAATGCGATCGTCGACAACGGGGGCCAGGAAAGCTCGTGCGGGTGGTGCAAGGACCGCTGGGGCCTCTCGTGGCAAATCACCCCGCGCGCGCTGACCGACGCGCTCTCGGCTGGCGGCGCCGTAGCAAAGCGCGTTTTCGCGGCGATGATGCCGATGAAGAAGATCGACGTCGCCACCATCGAGGCGGCGCGGCGGGGATAGGAACGTCAGCGAGGAGGTCGGACAGGGCGGCGGCCGTGCCTCTCGAGGCGACACTCAGGGCCGCTCGCGATGCCGACGTAGTGAAGGTACCGGCCGCGGCGGCGGTGATCCCGGACCAGCAGCGAGTCCCGTCAGCCTGCCCACGGTCGGGGTTTCCTGGCTCGGTTGCAGCGGCTTGCGGCAGCCGGCCGATGTCGCGCGGTTCCCTCGCGTCGTTGGGATGCCAACGCGCCAGGCCCGCCTGTCGCGCCGCCGGACGACAGGCTTCCCGCGCCCTGGTCGACCGCCTGGGCCGTGAAGAGCGCCGTCTCGAAGCCCACGATTTGCGCCAGCACCGCGGCGGAGGGCGGGTTGCCCTGCGCGTGGCCGGTCGAGGCGGCGCGCGCCTGGTAGGTCAGATCGCCCGGGATCGACTGGCCCTTGAACCTCTCGCGGCCGTTCCAAATCACGGCGCTCTTGAATTGCTGCGCCCGGCCCAGCGGGCCGGCGCCCGCGAGGTATCTACGATCTCGCCCGATTCGCGGTGGGGTATGCTGCTGCATGCCGTTTTCCAAGCTGCCCCTTCACCCTGACCTGACGCGCGCGGTCAGGGAACTCGGTTTCGAGCGCCCGACGCCAATCCAGGAACAGGCGATTCCGCCGGCGGCGGCCGGCAGGGACGTCTGTGCGACCGCCATGACGGGCAGCGGCAAGACGGCCGCATTCCTGCTCCCGATCCTCAACCGCTTGGTGTCCGCGCCGCAGCGTCGGACCCGCGCGCTCATCCTCACGCCGACTCGTGAGCTTGCCGCGCAAATCCACGCCCACCTCGAGGAACTCGCCGTGCACACCGGCATCACCGGCGCGGCCGTGTTCGGCGGAGTCGGCTTCGGGCCGCAGGAGCACGCCTTCCGCAGCGGCGTGGACGTGATGATCGCGACGCCGGGCCGCCTGCTGGATCACCTGCGGCACCCATACGCCCGGCTGGCGGCGCTCGAGGTGCTGGTCCTCGACGAAGCGGACCGGATGCTCGATATGGGGTTCCTGCCCGACATCCGCCGCGTGCTAAAGCAGATTCCCGCGAAACGCCAGACGCTCTTCTTCAGCGCGACGATGCCGCGCGAGATCGTGGCGCTGGCGCGAGAGATGCTCCGTGACCCGGTGATGATCAACCTCGAGCGGAAGTCGGCCCCGGCCGTCGGCATCACGCAGGCGGTCTACCCAGTGGCCCGCGAGCTCAAGTCGGCGCTGCTCGTCGAACTCCTGAAGCAGGACATCATCGCCGACGCCATCGTCTTCACGCGGACCAAGCACCGCGCCAACCGCCTCGCGGAGTTCATCGCGCGGAACGGCATCTCGTCGGCGAAGATCCACGGCAACCGCAGCCAGAGCCAGCGCACGGCGGCGCTCGCCGGCTTCAAGAACGGCGAGCACCGCGTGCTGGTGGCGACCGACATCGTCGCCAGGGGCATCGACGTCGAGGACCTCGGCCACGTCGTCAACTTCGACGTGCCGGCCGACCCGGATTCCTACGTCCATCGCGTCGGCCGCACGGCGCGCGCCGAAGCGACCGGCGACGCGTTCACGCTGGTGTCGCCCGACGAGGAAGGCGACCTCGAGGCCATCGAGCGGGTGTTGGGCAAGTCGCTCCCGCGCGTGACGCTCCCAGGCTTCGACTACGCGCGCAAGACCACCGCGCGCCTCGAGATCCCGGTGCGCGAACGGCTCAGGGCGGCGCGCGCCGCGCGCGCGCCGCGCCACGCGGCACCGCGCCCCGCCGGTTCCAAGACCCCGGCTCAGCCGGGACGGTCCGCCCGGCACGGCGGCCCTCGCCCAAACGCGCGGGGCGGCAGCATCGCGCGGATCCAGGCGATCCTCGACAAGTACGCGCCGGTGGGGTCGGGGTCGGGGAGCGGCGCGGCGAAGCCGCCGGGACGTCGCCGCCGGTAGGCCGAAGATCTGTCCGTTCGTCCCGCTTCTCGAGTGCGTTGACGGCCCAGCCTGCTACAGGTCGTAGATCAGGAACGCGCCGGGCAGTTCGGCGTTGGTGGCGGGCTTGGTCATCTTCGGGTGGTGGCCGAACGCCTCAACGAAGCCGCGGTTGGCGACGAAGCACGCGGCACGCCAGCCTCTGAACTGCGTGAGCGTCCGGCCCATCGCGGCGTACAGGTCGAGCAGCCGGCGCTCGCCGGCGTCGCCGCCGATGCGAACGCCGTACGGCGGGTTGAAGCAGAAGACGCCCGGCCTCATGGTCGCCGACTTCGGCAGCATCCCGGCGACGTATGCCGGCGTCAGCCCGCGGATGTCCTTCTGTCCGATGACGATCGACTCCTTGTAGGACGGGCCCGTGAGCCCCGCGGCGCGCAGGTTTCCGACCATCGTGCCGATCCGCTCTTCGTCCACGTCGAGCGACAGGATCTGCGGAACCGTACCGGGAAAGAGGTCAGAAGTCTCGTTCGGCAGGCCCTTGAAGAGCGCCAGGTGACGGAAGGGGAGATCGGACGGCCGGCGGATCGCCGCTCCCACCGCAAGCCCCGCCGCCTCGATGGCAATCGTGGCGCTCCCGGCCATCGGATCCACGAGAGGCTCGCTTCGCGCGTCCCACCGCGAGAGCATGATCAGTTGCGCCGCCAGCGTCTCGCGCAGCGGCGCCGGGCCCGAGGTCACGCGCGCGCCGCGGCGGTGGCGCGCGCCAAGGCCGATGTCGATGCCGACCACGGTGCGGCGGTGCTCTGGCGTCCCGGCGCGCCTAGCCACGAACACGACGTCCGGCCTCTCGGCGTCCACCTCGCCCCTGACGCCGCGCGACTCCAATGCCTCGAGCAGCGCGTTCTTCACGACGCCGCGCAGTTGGAACGGGCCGGCCTCGAAGTCCTGCGACGATCCGAGATCCACCGAGAAGCGAAGCGTCTTCTTCGTCCGCGGCAGCCGGTCGTCGGCCTTCAGTGCCGGCAACAGGTCAACAAAGAGCGGCTCGAGCCGCACGGCCGGGCTCGAGAAGAGGTCCCACGAAATCCGGGAGGATGTCCGATGATGGCACGCGGCCACCCACGCGATGCGCGGGTCGAAGGGGTACAAGAGCGTTCCGTCGCCCTCCCGCCTCGGATCGGGCAGGCGGATCTCGAACGGCGACCGCATCATGAGGCGCTTCATCTCCGCCTCCATGACGCGATTGGCGCCTCCAGACCCGGTCAGTCGGATCTCGTCGCACCGCATCGTGACGACGATTATCCCCGTCTTCTTTCCGGGCACCAACAGGAAGAACTCGGTTTCCGATTCCGTGTAGATGGCGAGCTTCGACTGCCGGTCGCCTGGATGAACAACTGGCCGGAAGGTCCGAGCGCTGCGTTTCGCTGGGGCAAGCTCGACCGCCTTCGGTCACTCCTTCGTCCGCTATCGAACGCCGTTTCCCGCTTCGCGCGTCCTTGCCCGCCGGCGACCTGCCGCCGTCATCCAAACGGACGAGGTATTCGCAGCGAATCCGACAAGTGGATCGGGGTGCCGCGGTTGGCACGGAAATCGCTTCATTGTTGACGCGATTGCGAACTCAGCAGAGAAAAGGAGCCCCCATGCGCCGAATGACAATGTCGATGCTCGGATTGTCCCTCGTATTCGTCGTGTCCGCCGGCGTTGCGTCCGCTCAGTCCGTGACGCTGCCGCCGAGCGGCAACAACCAGAAGGCGTCGGTCACGCAGCACATCGGGCTCGTGACGGTGACGATCGAATACAGCAGCCCGCACACGATCAGCCCCACCGGCGAGGATCGCCGCGGGAAGATCTGGGGCGCGCTGGTGCCGTACGGCATGTACGACCTGGGTTTCAACAACCGGCGCGGGCCGTGGCGCGCGGGCGCCAACGAGAACACCGTCTTCTCGGTCTCGCACCCGGTCAAGGTCCAGGGACAGACGCTCGCTGCCGGGCGATACGGGCTCCACATGATTGCCGGCGAGAAGGAATGGACGATCATCTTTTCGAAGAACTCGACGTCGTGGGGCAGCTTCAGCTACGAGCCGTCAGAGGACGCGCTGCGCGTGCAGACCGTGCCGCAGGCCGCCCCCTTCCGTGAATGGCTCAGCTATGAGTTCATCGACCGGAAGCCGGATCGCGCGACGGTCGCCCTCGAGTGGGACGAGCTGCGGGTGCCGTTCACGATCGAGGTGCCCGACCCGGTTGGCCTGTACGTCGAGAATCTCCGCAACGAACTGCGCGACCGAGCCGGCTTCACCTGGCAGGGCTGGGACGCCGCGGCCAACTACCTGCTGCAGCAGAACAGAGACCTCGGTTTGGCCCTGCAATGGTCCGAAAACGCAGTGGCTCTGCCCGGAGTCGGCCAGGCGAACTTCTCGACGCTCTCGACGAAAGCGCAGATCCTCGACAAGCTATCTCGTACCGACGAAGCCAAGGCTGTCATGGCGACGGCGCTCGAACTGCCGGGGGCTTCGTCGATCGAGATCCACCAGTACGGCCGGCAGTTGCTCGCGCAGGGAAAGAAGACCGAGGCAATGGCGGTCTTCCAGAAGAACCAGAAGCGCTTCGGCGACGCGTGGCCCGTTCACGTCGGGCTGGCGCGCGGCTACTCCGCGATGGGCGACTACAAAGCGGCGCTCGAGCACGCACAGAAGGCCCTTGCTCAGGCTCCCGACCAGTTGAACAAGAACAACCTGGCTGCCGCGATCGAGAAGCTGAAGCAGGGCAAGGACATGAACGTGGGCTCATAGCGGCCGGCGGAGCCTGCGAAGAACAGTAGCGTTCCTCGTGCTGGCTGGACGCTCACCCGCAGGCCCCGATAACGTGGTCCAGCGGGGCAAGAAGTAGTTTGGGTGGTGTCTGAAGTGCGCGGTGTTATTGGGCTTGTCGCTGATCACCCTCCGGCGGTGTCGGCCGTCGGAGGGTGGTTTCGTGCGCAGAGGTTCAAGTTTCTTTCAAGTGCACCGAACCTCGCTGCCTCTTCGCGCGTGGGACCGCCGTCTACATGCGCCCTGTTCCTGAACACACGTTTCCGGGACACGCGTCGCGCGGCGCCGCAATCGCCGCGCGCATCCGCAGTTACTTCGGCAGGTTCTGGAGGATTCGCGACCGGGTCTCGTGCCGATCGCAGTGGGCACGGAACTCGTCGCGATCAAGTAAGCGCGACACGTAGGCCTCGGCGAACACCGGGTACGCAATCCCACGCAACGCCTTTTCGAATCTAATTTCCACCTCTCCCGCCAGCACCTCCACGGCAGGAGGCGTGGCAAACGAGACGGCGAGCGTCCGGTATGCCCATCCGAGCACGGCCCATACTTTCGTCTGAGAGCGCTCCCGGTCGTAGAACACGGGGACCATCATCCGGACGTCCTCGGTGACGTCGGGGCCTGCCGCCGATTCCCGGAATCGCCTCGCCTCGTCGTCGCTCGCGGGAGCCATCCCCAGTTCGTCGCCGACGACCGCTGCGGCCCCGCGGAAGATGGCGATCATCTCCGCGAGTTCCTCCCCGAGCGGACGCGCGGCCTTGCCATTTGGCGTCACGCGGTGCATTTCATCGAGCGGCAGCGCCTCGAGAACCTGGCGAACGAACGTGTAGCCGTGGGCGCGGCGTTCGTAATAGGTGCGAACGGGCTCCACGGTCAAATCCGGGCGCACTCGCGCAAGCGATGGCTTCGCCCGGCGAAGCATGGCGCCGACGACAGCAATCTCGAGCTGTTTCACATGCGTCTCGCAGGTGAGCGAGAGAACCGCCTTGAACAGATCCTCGATCTGTGCGCGGTAGCGATCGTTGATCCTCAGCCTCGCGCCCTCCGGCATCTTGTCCAGGAGCACGAGCGCCTCGAGCGCCCACGCCTGCAGGTCGTACCACCCGGACGAATCCGTCGGCGCGAGACATAGCGCGCCGTCCCGCAATCGCATGACCATCTCGTCCGCAAGCGAAAAGCCCTCCGGGATCGGGGTGTCGCCATACAGCCGTTTGACCGGCTCCGTCTCGTGAGCGCGTGACGCGGGGAAGAACCACTTCCCTCCGGGCTGGCGCAGATCGGGCATGGCGGCCACGAACGGGTTCGTCAGCTTCGAGACGAGTTCGAGGCAGTTCGCGTACGCGTTCAAGAGGGCCGTGTCGGCATGAAGAGCGGCAGCCAACGACCTGGCGTCATCGGGTGACAACTCGCGTTGCAGCATCCGGTCCTGACGGAAGATGCAGCGGAGCGAGTCGCGCCAGGTGTAGAAGCCGAGCGGTTTGGAGGCGAGTTCGTCGGCGAGAAACGTGTTGAGCAGCTGCTGCGCATCGGGAGACAACGGCACGGTCAGGCCCGCAAGACGCGCGGCGGCGGCGACCGGTGGCGCGACGTTCGCGAGTGCCAAGAGAAGTCTGGCCTTCGCCGGTTGCTCTGCGAGCTCCACCGCCGCATAGAGGCCATCGTCGAACACCTTTGCCTTCAGGGCGAGCATCGATGCCGAGACGAAGTCCGTGATCGGGCACGTGGGATAGAGCCGTTCCTCGCCGTCCTCCAAAGTCGTCTCGTCAGGAATCTCGAGCGACATCACCTGCGGTGCCAGGTCGAGCCGAATGTGCCACTGCTGGTGCTGCAGATCCCGGGTGGGGCTGCCTGATATCGAGGTGCCGCGAGAAAGGCGCGGCGGAGGGAATTCATCGACCTCCAGATTCGCGCGGTCGAGAGGGGATGCGACCGAGAGAACGACAGGGCGGCGGGCGGGACGGCCGGCTGGTTGTGCCGCAGGTTCAGCTACCTCTACGCGCGGCGGCCGTGCTTTTCTCCGAAGCCAGTTGAACATCGGCCGCTCCTCGCTGCGAACACTACCTGAGCCTGGCACCTTCCTCGGCGGCAGCGAAGGCGCTCTGGGCTCCTGGCGCGGGCCTGAATCCCCAGTACGCCAGCGTAACGATCAGGACGATGTCGGAGAGATGAGACGGCGAGGAGCCGAGACGCGTTTCCGAGGTGCCGGAGCTCATGATCCCCCCAGGCTGGAAGCGTCGAACCCCACCCGATACGAGCGTGGAGGCGGCTGACAGGATTCTAGCCGAAAACTCCAGCACTGGGCGGCGAGGTCGTGAGCCCGAATAGAAGTGGTTGAACGGGTGACACTTGGAGGTATGCGAGGTGCCACGTAAGGGAGCCCCGGTAACGTGGTCACGAGAGTTCGAATCGGGTCGCGGCAGGGGGTCCGCCTTCGTCGAGGCTGCGGCGGGCAGCCTTCCGAACGGCCCTAAGCCTTGAGCCCTGAGCCTTGAGCCGGACAGGCGAGCGATGCGTAACTTCGCGAGCGGGAGATTGGCTGGGAGGCAGGGATTCGAACCCCGATATCGTGGTCCAGAGCCACGAGTCCTACCGTTGAACGACCTCCCAGTAGAGGCGAACCGAGCAGGAACTGTTAATTTTACCGGATGCGTTCCGGTGGCGCAAGCAGGCCGTACCGCCGGCAGCCCTGAAGGGCCGCCCTACACACGGCTTCGGGTCGCCATACCGATGAATGCGTGATCCAGCCATCAGCCTTCCCCCTTCATCCGTCAGCCGCGAGTCGCGAGGCGTAAGGCGTAAGCCGCGCTCAAGCGAGCGAGGCCTGCAACTTCCTGAGCCTCGCGAGCGCTCTTTCCCGTCCCACCAGCGCGACGACGTCGAAGACGCTCGGACTGACGCCCTGCCCCGTCACCGCGATGCGCGTGGCGTGGATCAGTGCTGCCGCCTTGATGCCGAGCGTCTCCGCGCACCGGCGCAGCGCCGCCTCGATGGCCGCCGGCTCGAACGGATCGACCGCCGCGAGCGCCGCGCTCCACGCCGCCAGGTGCGCGGCAAGGCCCGGCACCGACAGGTGCTTCTTGACCGCCGCTTCGTCGTAGCCGTCCGGGTCGACGAAGAAGTACCGCCCCTGCTCGGCGAGATCGCGGAGCTTCTTCGCGCGCGGCTTCAGGATCTCGATGACCTGGTGGAACCACTCCCGCCGCGCGCCGCGCAGTTCGTCGTCCCACTCGCCCAACTCGCGGAGCACCGGCGCGAGCCGATTGGTGATCTCTTCGCCGCTCATCCGCGCGAGGTGCTGCGCGTTGAACCACTCCAGCTTCTCGGGGTTAAACACCGCGTTGCTCGAGGCGATGCCCTCGAGCGTGAAGGCCGCGACCAGTTCCTCGCGCGTGAACAGCTCGCGGTCGTCCCCCGGCGACCACCCGAGCAGCGCGAGAAAGTTGAACATCGCCTCCGGGAGGAACCCCTGCCGCTCGTACTCCATCACCGAGGTTGCCCCGTGACGCTTGCTCAGGCGGCGCTTGTCGGGGCCGAGAATGAGCGGCACGTGCGCGAAGCGCGGCACCTCGGCACCGAGCGCCTGGTAGAGCAGCACCTGCTTGGGCGTGTTCGAGATGTGGTCGTCGCCCCGGACGACCTCCGTGATGCCCATGTCGATGTCGTCGACGACGACCGAGAGGTGGTAGGTCGGGAAGTTATCCGACCGCAGCACCACGAAGTCCTCGATCACCGCGTTCGCGAACTCGATCTTCCCGTGCACCACGTCGTCGTAGGCCGTCGTGCCAGGCGGCATGCGGAACCGGATCGCCCGCGGGGCGCCCGCCTTCTCGCGCGCGACGACCTCTTCCGGCGTCAGGTTCGCGCAGGTGCGGTCGTACGACCAGGTCTCGCCCGCCTGCTCGGCCGCCTCGCGCTTGGCTTTGATCTCGTCGGGATTGCAGTAGCAGTAGTAGGCCTTGCCCGATGCCACGAGCCGCGCTGCCGCCTCGCGGTACCGGTCCAGGCGCTTGGACTGGAAGTACGGGCCGTGCGCGCCGCCCACCTCGGGCCCCTCGTCCCAGTCGAGGCCGAGCCACTTCATCCCGTCGAGAATCCCCGCCACCATTTCCCACGACGAGCGCTCGACGTCGGTGTCTTCGATGCGGAGGACGAAAATGCCGCCGTGATGGCGCGCGTAGAGCCAGTTGAACANNACAGCGCCGTGCGCGCGCCGCCGACGTGGAGGTAGCCGGTTGGGGACGGGGCGAATCGGACGCGAGGCGTGGAAGGGCTCAAGGCTCAGGACTCAGGGCTCAAGACAGAACTCAAGACTCAAGCCCATATTCTACCCGAGGCGTGGAGACGGGCTCGAAACCGCGAGATGATAAGCTCCACGAACGTGAATCGACCGCCGCGGGCCGCCCGCGCGCCAAGGAGAACTCCTCATGCGGACAGCACTAACGACCCTGATATTGACCGCTGCGCTCGCGGGGCTCGGCACAACCGCGTCCTCGCAAACCGCTCCGGCGCCGGCCGGGCAGGCGCCCGCAACCGTTCATCGCACCACGCCGACCTACGACGACTATCTCACCGGCAATTCCGCCGACGTCACGACGCCCACGAAAGGTGGCCTGCAGCTCGAGGGCGGCGGCACCGACATCGACGACGCGTTCCGCTGGCTCATCGCCCACTCCGGCGGAGGGAACATCGTCGTCATCCGCGCCTCTGGCGCCGACGGGTACAACCCCTACATCGTGAAACTCGGCCATGTCGCCTCGGTGGAGTCGATCGTGTTCAAGAGCCGGGAGGCGTCGTTCGACAAGGACGTGCTCCGCGCCCTCGAGCACGCGGAAGCGCTGTTCATCGCCGGCGGCGACCAGTCGAACTACGTCAAGTACTGGAAGGGCACGCCGGTCGAAGACGCGCTGCACGCGCTCGCGAAGCGCAGCGTGCCCATCGGCGGAACCAGCGCGGGGCTCGCGGTGCTGGGGCAGGTCGCCTACACGGCGATGAACGACGGCGACGGTCCAAGCCTGACATCGGCGGTGGCGCTCGCGAATCCCTACATCGCCCAGGTCGCGCTCGAGCACGAGTTCCTGAAGATGCCGAACATGGCGGCCGTCGTGACCGATTCACACGTCGGCCCGCGCGACCGCCTCGGCCGGACGCTCGTGTTCCTGGCCAGGATGGTCACCGACGGCTGGGCGTCGCCGGCGCGAGCGATCGCGGTCGATCAGGAGTCCGCGGTGCTCGTCGAGACTGACGGCTCCGCCACGGTCGTCGGCAAGGCCCCCACCTACTTCATCGAAACGACCGCGAAGGCGGCGGTCTGCAAGCCGGGCGCGCCGCTGACGATGGGCGGGTTCAAGACGTATCGCGTGCCGCCAGGCGGGACGTTCAACCTCAAGACCTGGTCGGGCACCGGCGGGACGGTGTATGTCCTGTCGGTTGACGCGGGCGTCGTGTCGTCGTCGAGCGGGAAGATCTACTGACCCGGAGGGCTTTGCCGCTACGCAGCGAGTCGACAGGCCCGAGGCTCGGCAGGCCTCACATCTCCTTCAGCAACGCCTCGACGCTGAGGACGCGGCCGTAGCCGTTCGCGATGGTCGCCAGCGCGGTGGTGTGGACGTCGATCGCGGACGCCGTGTGGCCGCCGAATTCCAGCGGCCGCGTGGCGCAGGCGTCGTGGACCACGGTCACCTCGAAGCCCAGGTCCGCCGCCGCGCGGCTCGCCGCCTCGACGCACATCTGCGTCTGCATGCCGACGATCACGAGCTTCCTGATGCCCTTCGCGCGCAGGTAGTCGAGCAGGTCGGTCTCGCGGAAGCTGTTCGCATACCGCTTGGTGATCACCTTCTCGCCCGCGGCGGGCGCCATGACGGGGCGGATGCGGTACTGCGCGTCGGCCGGCAGGCCGTCGACGATCGCGACCGACTGCGGCACGTGCTGGACGTGAATCACCGTCAGGTGCTTCGCCCGAAAGGCGTCGAGCACGCGCCGCGCCTGCTCGGCGGCCTCAACCGGCCGGGTGAGCGGCAGCAGGCCGCCCTCGAAGTAGAAGTTCTGGATGTCGATCACGACGAGCGCGGTGTCCGCGCCCATGGCCGTCTCCCCCGCTGCGCCGTGCGGCGCCGCCGCCGTGGCAAGCATCATCACCATTCCAATCGCGCTCAGCATCATGACGTGCCTCTCAGTGAGGGCCGCGGGCGCGGGTCCCCGCGACAAGCCCGGCGCGGCCCCGGCCGATCAGTGTACTCGCGCCGGGAGACGCGCGTCACGCGAGACCCTGCCTCCTAGCCCGGCGGTTCGACACGGTCAGCGCTAGCGCAATGGCCCCCGCGACGGCCATGAGACCCGCGCCCCCCACCAGCGCGGCCGAGAACGCGCCGGTGCCGTCCCTGACCGCGCCAAGGACGTAGGGCCCGGCGAAGCCGCCGAGGTTCCCGATCGAATTGATGAAGGCGATGCCGGCCGCCGCGGCGGTCCCGCGGAGGAACTTCGGCGGCAGGGTGGGCGGCGTCAACTACTTTTGCCGGTCAGCGACAACTATTTCTGCCGGTGCTGGGGCGTGAAGGAGTGCAGTGCGACCTGACCGCACTCGGTAATTGACGCTGACGGGTCGCTCGCCGGGGATCCTCTGCTCCGGTTGTCTTGCTTCCTCGTACCCCTTGATGATGATGGGCTGTGGACGGTGTGGGAAACCGCGAAGCGGTTTTCCAAGGACCGGTGGGCGCGTCCGCGCGTCCACGGGTAGGGCACCGTCCACAGCCGGGCGTCACGGCGTCGCCTCAGGGGGCCGCGCGGCCTTGCGCTTGCCTCGGGCCTCGGCCTCCTCGGCGCGGAAGCTGGGCACGTTGAATTCCAGGATGGCCGAGTGGTGAATCAGCCGATCGATGGCCGCGGCCGTCGCCATCTCGTCCCGGAAGATCCGGGTCCACTCGCCGAACACGAGATTGCTGGTGAGGAGGACCGAGCGCCGCTCGTACCGCTCGGCGAGGAGCGTGAACAGCACTTCGGCCTCCTCGGCGCTCTGCTGGATGTAGCCGAGATCATCGAGGAGGATCACGGCGAAGGCATCGAGCTTCCGCAGCGCGCGGGGCAGCTCGAGATTCCGTTTGGCCACCAGCAGGTCCTGGACCAGGCTATAGGTCGGCACAAAGAGCACCGAATGCCCGCGGTCCACCAGGGCCTGGGCGACGGCACACATCGCGTGACTCTTGCCGACCCCGGGGAGGCCGAACGCGAGCACATTGGTCGCCTCGTCGACGAAGTCGCCTTCGGCCAGCTCGTAGAGCCGACGCACGAGCGCGGGCGGAAAGCGACTCTCCTTCAACGTGTCGAACGTCTTGCCCGGCGGCAGCTTCGAGGCCCGCCGCAGCCGCGTGATGCGCCGCTCGCGGCGCTCCTCGCGTTCCAGCTCGAGCACGTCCAGGAGGAGCGGGAGCGCGCCGGCCTGGTCCGCTTCGACGAAGCGGGACACGAGCTCGCGCGCCGCGCTCGTGAGGGTGAAGGTCGTCAGCAACGCGGTGATCTGGTCGCCGACGGTGTCGGGGGTGCGGGGGCGGCTCATGCGACCGCTCCTGTGAGCAGCCCGTCATAGGCCCGCAGATTCGGCCGCGCGATGTGCACCACGGGCACCTGGACGACCGGTGGCACGACGATCGCTTCGACCCGGGCGTAGTCGAAGTGCGCCGCGTGCCCGAGCAGCCCGGCGAGCCCCGCCTCGACCGCCGCCTCGCCGTGGGTCGCCGCCAGTTTCAGGATGCGGACGTACTCGACGTCGGCCCGATCGCCATGGCTCTCGACCAAGCGATCGTAGGTCCGCCGAAACGTGACCGACGGAAAGAGGTCCTCCCGGTAGCGATAGCGCGCAAAGGCCCCGGGCTTGCGGACCAACCACCCAATCACGTGGCGGTAGTCGATCCGGTGCTCGTCCTCTTTCCGCAAGCGCGGCATGGTCTGCACGACCTGGCCCCGATAGCGGACCTCCACGACGTCCGCAAAGAGCCGCGCTTCGATCGTGTGCCCGATCAACCGCGCCGGCACCGAGTACGTGCGATGCGCGACCCGGATGGTGCTCCAGCGGCGGACCTTCGACTCGTAGACCGTGTAACTGGGAATGGGCGCGGAGGGCAGCGGACGCAAGTGCGACCGCTCCTCGGCCAGCCGCGCGGTGGCCGGCCGATTCCGCCACCGCTCGACGACCTCGCCAACGAAGCGCGTATACGCGGCCTGGCTCTCGAAGTCCGCGTGCCCCCACATCAGGAGCGCCTGCGCGAGCAGCGCCTTCACCCGCCCATTCGCGTGCTCCACCACGCCGTTTTCGTGCGCCCGTCCCGGCGTGATCCGACTCGAAGTCAGCCCGTAGTGATCGAGCACCGCGCGAAACCGCCTCGTCAGATCCCGCCCCGCACTCCGCTTGAGCTCGTGCGTCGCGGCCGACAAATTGTCGCTGCGCAAGACCGCCGGCACGCCGCCCAGGGCCCACAACGCGTCCTGCAGGCCGGCGGTCAGCGCCTCGAACGTCTCCCCAAAGACCAGCGACGTCCACGTCCACCCGCTGTACGAAAGGACGAACTCGAACAGCAGGTGGGGAAACGGCGCGCCCGCGATCGTGACGCCCAACTCCTCGGCGTGCGTGAAGTCGATCGCCGCCTCACGCCCGGGTACCGCCACCTGCTCGAAGTACACCTCTATATCCGGGCCGTGCAACGCCCGCCAGTCCCGGAACCGTCGCTGCAAGGTCCGCACCTGCCCCAGGTCGAACCGATCCGGGTACCGGTCGTACAGCCACCCCAGCACCGTCTTCGCTTCGAGCACGCCCTTCGTGTCGCGCTGCAACAGCGGCTCGATCTCAGCGCCCCAGACATCCGCGAACGGATCCAGCCGCGTCCGCCAATCGCGGACCCGCTTCGTCCCCGACGGCACCGGTCCGATCTCCCACTCCCGCGCCGTCCGCAGGCTCATGCCTGCGGCCGCCGCGGCTGACACTTGGGTCTGTCCATTCATTCGCTTGTCCCTCAGGAGCCGAACCTGCGCGTCAGTGACCAAGAACCCCGTAACGGGCCCATGGTCTCGCGCCGACCCGCC
>PMKG01000308.1 GCA_003157675.1 Acidobacteriota bacterium | reverse complement strand
GGCCGTTTCGTTCGACCGTCTCACCTCGAGCGTGGCCCGTTCGGCCCCCAGATCCGACCAGAGTCGGAGGATGAACTCGAGCAGGGCCTGACCCAGCCCATGCCCGCGCCAGGCCGGGTCCACCGCGAGATTATTGATGTGGACCTCGTCGACGATGACCCAGACGGTGCAGAACGCCGCAGCCCTGCCGTCCGGTCCCCGGAGGACGTAGCCATACGACACACCGGCGTTCGCCAGCTCGCGGAGGAACATGTCGCGCGTCCAGGGGTTCGAGAAGGAGGCCGCCTCGATGGCCAGCACGTCGTCGAGGTCGGACTCCTGGAGCGTCACGACNNTCGGCGTCCGGCCGCCGCACGTAGAGGGGCCGGATCGCATCGGGCGTGACCGCGAGACCTGTCGCGACGCCCCGTGCGGCCATGATGGCGATGGCAGGGGCGAGCGGGGGCACCGTGTAGGAGGGTCGTGCCCGATTGCCGAACGCCTCTGCAAGGTGCTCCCGGTAGACCACTGCCCCATCCCCCACGAACTCGACCGGTCCGTCGCCCAGGCCGTCCGACCAGGCGTCCAGCACCTCGGAGGGGCGGGCGACGACGGGTTCGGTGACCGGGAGCCAGGCTTCGCCCGCCGCCCGGTACAGCCGCCCGTAAACCTCCCCGCGTTGCGCGTCCATCCACGCCGCGCGCAGCGCCGGCGCGCCGCCGGCGTCCGCCGCTTGGCCCGCCGCTTCGGCCAGCGCGTCGAGCGCCGACACGCCGACGACCTGCCGGCCGTTCGCGAACGCCAGACCCTGGATCGTCGCGATGCCGATCCTCAGGCCGGTGAACGATCCCGGTCCGACGGCGACGCCGTAGAGGTCCAGGTCTCGGAGCGTGAGATGATGACGGGCCAGGAGGTCGAGGATGCCGCCGGGCAGGCGGGCGGCGTGGGTCAGGCCCGGGTCTCCCTCGGCGATCTCCAGCAGCCGGCCGTCCAGGGCCAGCGCCAGGCTGCCGGCGCGCGTGGTCGTGTCGAGCGCGAGAATCAGCATCGGAACAACGCCCTATTGTAGACGGTCTTGTGGTCGGCACCAGAACGGGCTGATGGCTGACGGCTGATGGCCGAGTCACGCTGCAGCACGCTGGGGCGCACAGCTGAAGCCGTGCGCTATCTGAGGATCACTGCAGATAGCGCAGGCCTTCAGGCCTGCGCTGCTTCGACAATACCAGGTTCGTGGCACAATGCATCGGATGCCTTCTGACCTTCCGAGCGGGCGCGTCACAAACGCCCCCTCCCCGTCCGACCCCTCGACGGCCACTCCGGCCATGCGGCAGTATTTCGAGGCCAAGCGCCAGTACCGCGACGCGATCGTGTTCTTCCGGATGGGCGACTTCTACGAGATGTTCTACGAAGACGCCCTGGTCGCCTCGCGCGCGCTCGAGCTGACGCTGACCTCGCGCAGCAAGGACGCCAGCGGGGGCAGCATCCCGATGTGCGGCGTGCCCTATCACGCCGTGGACGGCTACCTGGCCCGGCTCGTCAAGAAGGGGTTCCGCGTCGCGATCTGCGAGCAGGTCGAGGACCCGAAGAAGGCGAAGGGGCTCGTCCGCCGCGAGGTGGTGCGCGTCGTGTCCCCGGGGACGCTCATCGACGCCGCCTACCTCGACGCCCGGGAGCCTGCCTTCCTCATGGCACTCGCGCCGTCGTTCGGCGCCGCCAGGCACGCGGACGGCGGCGAGGAGCCACCGGCTCTCGACGGCCTGGGCGTGGCACTCATCGACCTGTCCACCGGCGAGTTTCTGTCGGCCGAGTATCGCGGCGAGGTGGGCGTCCAGGCCCTGGCCGACGAAATGGCGGTGCTCCGCCCGCGCGAGTTGGTCGTGCCGGCGGGATTCGCCACGGCCGACCTGCTGCCTGCAGTCGCCGCCCTCGCGATTCCGACGACGACGGTGGACGCGTGGGGGTTCGAGCCGGAGGCGGCCAGGTCGTGCCTGATCGAGCAGTTCCGCACCCAGTCGCTCGACGGGTTCGGCCTCGAGTCGCACCCGCTGGCCGTCCGGGCCGGCGGCGCGCTGGTCCGCTACCTGCGCGACACGCAGAAGGCGGACCTCGCGCACGTCCGCGCGGCGAGCTTCAGGCAGGCGGCCGAGACGCTGGTCGTCGACCCGATCACGCTCGGGCACCTCGAGGTCGTGGAAGCCTCGGGCGGCGGGCGGGCGGGCTCGCTGCTCGACGAGATCGACCGGACGATCACCTCGATGGGCGGCCGGCTGCTGCGCCAGTGGATCCTGCGGCCGCTGCTCGCGCTCGAGCGCGTGCGCGACCGGCTCGACGCCGTCGAGGAATACGCCTTCAAGACATCCGAGCGGGGCAAGTTCCGCGACACGCTCAAGTCGGTCCAGGACCTCGAGCGCCTCGTGTCGCGCGCCGCGCTCGGCTCGGGCGGCCCGCGCGACCTGGTCGCGCTCAAGCAGTCGCTCGGCGCGATCCCCCGGATCCGGATGCTGCACGAGACGCTGCAGGCCCCGCTCGTGCAGAGCCTGGTCGCCGAGCTGGACGACGTGCCCGAGGTGCGGTCGGCGATCGAAGCGGCCATCGTGGACGAGCCGCCGGCGCTCGCGCGCGATGGCGGGTACGTGCGCGACGGATTCGACGCGGGGCTCGACGAGCTGCGCGACATCAGCCGCTCGGGCAAGCAGGTCATCGCCAGGATGGAGGAGCAGGAACGGGCGCGGACCGGCATCCCTTCGCTCAAGGTTCGCTACAACCGCGTGTTCGGCTACTACATCGAGGTGTCGAAGTCGAACGTGCACGCCGTGCCCCCCGACTACCTCCGCAAGCAGACCATCGTCGGCGGCGAGCGGTACATCACGCCCGAGCTGAAGGAGTACGAGGAGAAGGTTCTGGGCGCCGACGAGAAGATTCTCGAGCGCGAGGTCGAGATCTTCGAGCGCCTGCGCGCGCAGGTGGCGGCTCACGCGCCGCGCATCCAGGACTCGGCGCGGGCCGTGGCCTCGCTCGACGCGCTCTCGGCGCTGGCCGAGACCGCGACCGTCGCCAATTACACCAAGCCGCACGTGCACGAGGGCGACGAGATCCAGATCGTGGACGGTCGCCACCCGGTGGTCGAGCGGCGGTCGTCGGACGCCTTCGTCCCCAACGACACGCTGCTCAACGCCGCCACGCACCAGCTGGTGATCCTCACCGGACCGAACATGGGGGGCAAATCCACCTACCTGCGGCAGGTGGCGCTCATCTGCCTGCTGGCGCAGGCCGGGTCGTTCGTGCCCGCGCGCCAGGCCAAGCTGGCGCTCGTCGATCGGATCTTCACGCGCGTCGGCGCGTCCGACAACATCGCCCGCGGGCAGTCGACCTTCATGGTGGAGATGCAGGAGACGGCGAACATCCTCCACTCCGCGACCTCGCGGAGCCTCGTCATCCTCGACGAGATCGGCCGCGGAACCGCGACGTTCGACGGCCTCAGCATCGCCTGGGCGGTGGCCGAGCACCTGGCGACGAGCCCCCGCGCCCGGCCGAAGACCATCTTCGCCACGCACTACCACGAGC
>PMKG01000382.1 GCA_003157675.1 Acidobacteriota bacterium | reverse complement strand
CCGGCGCACGACCCGAACGACTTCCAGATGGGGAAGCGGCACCAGCTGGCGGAGGTCGCGGTCATCGACGAGGACGGGAAGATCACGGCCGCCGGCGGTCCCTACGCCGGCCTCGACCGGTTCAAGGCCCGGGCGCGCATTGTCGAGCAGCTCGAGCAGGAGGGGCTGCTCGAGAAGGTCGTCGACCACCAGCACGCCGTCGGCACCTGCCAGCGGTGCAGCACGGTGGTCGAGCCGCTGGTCTCGACGCAGTGGTTCGTGAAGATCGAACCCCTCGCGAAGGAGGCGATTCGCGTCGTCGAAGAGGGGAAGATCCGCTTCCTGCCAGAGAACTGGACGAAGACCTACTACGAGTGGATGTACAACATTCACGACTGGTGCATCTCGCGGCAGCTG
Organism: Acidobacteriota bacterium; assembly: GCA_003157675.1. Taxonomy (GTDB): domain Bacteria; phylum Acidobacteriota; class Vicinamibacteria; order Vicinamibacterales; family Fen-181; genus FEN-299. The sequence goes on along the minus strand of PMKG01000382.1, from coordinate 3,359 downwards.
TGGTGGGGTCATCGGATCCCGGCGTGGTACTGCGAGGCGTGCGGACAGATGATCGTCGCCGAGCAGACGCCGGAGCGCTGCACGTGCGGCGGCGCCCTCAAACAGGACAGCGACGTCCTCGACACCTGGTTCAGCTCGCAGTTGTGGCCGTTCAGCACGATGGGCTGGCCGGACCAGACGCCGGACCTCTCCCGCTACTATCCAACCGACCTGATGTTGACCGCGTTCGACATCATCTTCTTCTGGATCGCGCGGATGATCATGGCGGGCGTGAAGTTCACCGGCGACATCCCGTTCCGCGACGTCTACATCACCGGTCTCGTGCGCGACAAGCGCGGCCAGAAGATGTCGAAGTCCAAGGGGAACGTGGTCGATCCGCTCGAGGTGATGGACGAGATCGGCGTCGACGCGCTTCGGTTCACGCTGACGGCGATGGCGGCCCCCGGAATGGACATCCCGCTGGACGAAGGGCGGATGAAGGGCTACCGCGAGTTCATCAACAAGATCTGGAACGCGTCGCGGTTCGTGCTGATGAATTTGGCCGACGACGAGACGCGGGCGGAACTGCCCGCCGCATCGTCGCTCGCGCCGGCCCACCGGTGGATCCTCCACCGCCTCAACGCCGTCTCGAGCGAAGTGAAGGAAGCATTCACGGACTACCGCTTTGACGTAGCCGCCGACCGGCTATACCACTTCTTCTGGCACGAGTACGCCGACTGGTACATCGAGATGAGCAAACAGCACCTTCAGGCCGAGGGCGCCGAGCGCGCCACGGCCCGCGCGGTCATGGTCGAGGTGCACGACCGGGTGCTCCGGCTGCTCCACCCGATCATCCCGTTCGTGACCGAGGAGTTGTGGCAGCACCTGCCCCGGAAAGCCGAGGACGGCCGCACGATCACGCTGGCGGCATACCCGGAACCGCGCGCCGACTGGGTCGACGACGGCGTGGCCGGGGAGATTGAGCTGCTGCAGGAGGTGGTCACGACGATTCGCACGGCGAGGGCCGAGCGGTCGGTGAAGCCCTCCGAGCGGATCGCCGCGACGATCGAAGGCGCCACGGCCGAGCAGGCGCGCGTGCTGGCGAAGCAGGAGGGCTACATCCTGGCGCTCGCCGGCCTGACCTCGCTCGGGTTCGGACGCGCAGCCGCGGCGCAGGCGTCGGGCACCGAGATCGTGACGCGCGTCTGCCGCCACCTTCGCGTGCACGTGGAGATGCCGCAGGCCGATCGCAGCGCCGAGGTCGAGAAGCTGCGGAAGAAGCTGGCCGAGACGGAGCGCGAGGCGGCGTCGATCGACGCCAAGCTGGCCAACGAGCAGTTCGTCTCGCGCGCGCCGGCGAAGCTGGTGGAAGACAACCGGGCCCGCCGGCAGGTGCTGGAGGTGCAGTTGCAGAAGATCCGCCACACGATCGGCGAGATGGGGACGTGAGAGCGTGAGCGGGGCGCAGCGGCCGGGTCGCCTTCCGCCGGAGTTCGCCGACGCGCTCGCCCGCCGCGCCGGGCGGCTCGGCGGATTCGCATCGCGCGTCGTGTGGTACGACATCGTCTCGTCGACCAACGACGAGGCGGACCGGCTGGCGACAGGCGGAGCGGAGCACGGCACCGTCGTCGCGGCCGACCACCAGCAGAGCGGGCGCGGCCGGATCGGGCGCGCGTGGCACTCGCCGCCCGGCGCGGGGCTCTACGTCTCGGTCGTGCTGAATCCGGCATCGTTCATGGGTCCGATCGATCGGGGCACGACCAGCGCGGCCTCGCGCGTGACGCTGACCGCCGGCCTGGCGCTGGCCGAGGCGCTCAGGGCCGCCACCGGGCTGCCGATCGCGATCAAGTGGCCGAACGACCTCGTCGTCGGACACCGAAAGGTGTGCGGGATCCTGGCCGAGGGCGCCGCCACGGGAGACACGCTGCGCCACGTGATCCTCGGGTTCGGCGTGAACGTGCTCACCTCCGCTTATCCGCCCGAGATCGCGGACCGGGCCACGTCGATCGAGGCGGAACTGGGACGACCGGTGGATCGGGGGGCCGTGTTCGCCGAGTCGCTGGCGTGCCTCGCCGAGCGGCTGCGGCAGATCTCGGCCGGAGAGTTCGGCGCGGTCCTCGATGCGTGGCGGGCGCTGTCGCCGTCGAGTGTCGGTGCGCGCGTCCGGATCTCGGCGGAGGGCGGGTGGATCGACGCCATCACCACCGGCGTCGACGGGGATGGCGCGCTCGTCGTACGGGCTGAAGGTTCGCTGCGCCGCGTGATTGCCGGCGAGGTGCGCTGGGTCGCCTCCGCCAGCCGCGGCTCGGAGGAAAGCCATGCTCCTCGCGCTTGACATCGGCAACACCAACATCGTGGTCGGCGTGTTTCACGGCGACGAGCTGCTGCACAGCTGGCGGCTGTCGACCCAGCGGCAGCGCACGGCGGACGAGATGGGGATGTGGGTGCTGCAGCTGTTCCATCACGGCCGGCTGGCCTCTTCCGACATCGACGCCGTCGTCGCCGCGTCGGTCGTGCCGACGCTGACGGGGCCGACCATCGAGATGGCGCGGCGGTACTTCGAGCGCGAGCCGCTGGTCGTCGACGGGACGGTGGATACGGGCATGCCGAACCTGTACGGCGCCCCTGCGGAAGTCGGCGCCGACCGGATCGTCAACGGCGTCGCGGCCTTCGAGCGTTACGGCCGACCGAAGGGCCGCGCGCTGGTCGTCGTCGATTTCGGGACGGCCACGACGTTCGACGCGATCTCGCAGCAGGGGGAATACCTGGGTGGCGTGATCTGCCCCGGCGTGAACATCTCCGCCGACGCGCTGTTCGAGCGGGCCGCTCGGCTGCCGCGCGTCGATGTGCGCCGGCCCGACGCGATCATCGGCAGGACGACGGTGGGGTCGATCCAGTCGGGGCTGTTCTACGGCTACGTCGGCTTGGTCGAGGGGATCGTCGGGCGCATGCGCCAGGAACTCGGCGAGAAGACCGGCTGCGTGGCCACCGGCGGCCTTGCCGAGATGATCGCGCCCGACACGCCCGCGATCGACGAGGTGGACCGGGACCTGACGCTGCATGGGCTCCGCATCATCTGGGCCCGAAACCAGGGGGCGACGAGGTAGTGGACGCCGACGCCTATTGCCGCGAGATCGAGGCGCACCTGTGCCGGCAGAACGCCGGTCACCTCGTGCGCATCGTCGGTCCCGCCTTTGCCATGGTGACCGGGTGGGCGGCGCGTGGGATTCCGCTCAAGGTCGCGTGCCGCGGCATCGACCGGACGGTGGAGCGGCGCGCAGCCAAGGGACCCGGCCGTCGGCCGCTCCGCGTGGAGTTCTGCGAGGCCGACGTGCTCGACGCGTTCGACGAGTGGCGCCGCGCCGTGGGCCTCGGCACGG
>PMKG01000184.1 GCA_003157675.1 Acidobacteriota bacterium | reverse complement strand
CGATTCGAAGAAGCCGAAGCCCGCGACGTACTCCCCGAGCATCGCATTGTGGCGGTGGTCGTCGATGGCGGCCACGCGGCCGACGAGGGTTGGCCCGTCCCAGGCCAGGAATAGGTCCATGTCGGCGTCGGCGAAGAACGGATTCCTCTTCGGATCGAACTGCGGCACCTCGGTCATGCGCGCCGGCGGGATCCAGTGCGGGTGCCCCTTGTACTTGCGGTAAGGCAGATCGATGAACAGCCGCCGTGCCCGGCGGTCGGTGACTGGACGGACCTCGATCATCTCGGCGAACCTCCACGCTCCAGCGCCGGCCGGCCGTTCTCGGCGGGCCGACCCGAAGATGATATCGTTACACACTCGGCGACCAACGAACAGGGAGTGACGTGCGCGCCTCGGAGTGGATCATCCTCGGCTACCTCGGCTACCTGCTGGCGCTGCTGCCCGTCCGCCCGATCCCGCGCGCCCGCCGCCTCGGTGTCGCCATTTTCGCGCCGGTGCTGGGCGTCGTGGTGGTGCTCGCGTCGCGCGCGCCCGTCTCGGCCGTGACGACGGTGCTGCGCGAGTGGCTGCCGCTGCCCTACGTGCTCCTCTGCTACTGGATGACCGGCTACTACTTCGTCCGGCCCCAGGAGGCGTTCGAGAGGCGGTTTCTCGCCTTCGATCTGCGCGCCCGCCGGTGGTTCGGCGCGGAACAGGCCGCCACGCGTGCGCCGCGGGCGGTACTCGAGGCGCTCGAGGTCGCCTACTTCTCCTGCTACGTCGTCCTGCCCGCCGGGATGATCGCGCTGATGCTGGCGGGGCGCGCCGACGGGGCCGACCGCTACTGGAGCATCGTGCTTCTGGCGGAACTCGCCTGCTACGGCGTCCTGCCGTGGATCCGGACGCGGCCGCCGTGGGCGCTGCGCGAGACGGGCGCGCGCGGCGCGCGCGGCGTGCTGATGCGGCGGCTCAACCTGCTTCTCGTCCGGGAAGCGTCGACGCAGGCCAACACGTTCCCGAGCGGGCACGCCGCGGGCGCGCTGGCCGCGGCGCTGGCGGTCGCGATGGTGTGGCCGGCCGCGGGGGCGGTGTTCTTCGTGGTGGCCGTCAGCATCATGGCCGGCTCGGTCATCGGCGAGTACCACTACGCGGGCGACGCGCTGACCGGCGCGCTGACGGCCGTCGCGGCCTGGGGTCTGGTCCTCCTGATGGGCGTGTGAGCGCTCCGCCATGTCCGCGTCAGGTCCCATCCTGGTCACCGGCGCCACGGGGTTCTTTGGCGGGAATCTCGCGCGTGAGCTCGTCTCGTCCGGGGAGCGGGTCCGCGTCCTGGTGAGGGGCGGCCGCCGTCCGATCGCCCTCGACGGCCTCGCGTGCGAGGTGGCGGAGGGGGACATCAGGGACGAGCGGGCCCTGGCGGGAGCGGTGCGCGGGTGCCGTCAGGTCTACCACGCGGCGGCATCGATCGCGATGTGGTGCCGCGACCGCTCCGGGTTCGAGGAGGTCCGTGACGTCAATGTCGGCGGCACCCGCCGGCTGCTGCGCGCGGCCGCGGAGGCCCGCGTCGAACGCGTCGTCCACGTGTCGACGGTCGATGCCATCGGTCTCGCGCCGCCGGGCCGGATCGCCGACGAGTCGACCGACTGGCCGCCAGGCCGCCTCGCCACTCCCTACGCCATCACCAAGCGGGAAGCCGAAGCGGTGGCCCTCTCGGCCGACGTCCCGACCGTGGTCGTCAATCCGTGCTTCATGCTCGGCCCGCTCGATTCGAAGCCGTCCAGCGGCCGGCTGCTGTTGCCGCTGATCCACGGGCCGGTGGTCGTCTGTCCGCGCCACGGCGGCAACAATTTCGTGGACGTGCGCGACGCGGTCGCCGGCACGATCGCCGCCATGGCCGTCGGCCGGCCGGGCGAGCGCTACATCCTCGGCCACGCGAACATGACCTACCGGGAGCTGTTCGCGGGGGCCCTCCGCGTGCTCGGCCGCCATGCGGTCCTGTTGCCCCTGCCCTCACCCTGCCTGCTGGCCGCCGGGTACGCGATGGAGGCGGCCGGCCGGCTGACCGGCCGCGAGCCCCGGCTTCCGCTCGAACTGGCGCGCCTGGCCTCGGCCGACCATTACTACGATTCGGGCAAGGCCATCCGGGAGTTGCGCCTTCCGCAAACGCCGATCGAGGTGGCCCTCAGGGATGCGTTTGCCTGGTATCGGTCGGCGAAGGCCGGCAGCGAACAGCGGACCACGATCGAAGGCCGGGAGACGGAATAGCTGGCAGCGGGCAGCGTGACGTCCGTGATACGGCCCGAAGCCTTGAGCCCTGAGCCGGTCCCTCGGGGCCGGCGCTTGACACCTCCGGCCGGCCGCCATAAAGTCGGGGGTCGCCCGCGCAATACTTGGCGTCCGGGCTTCCCTGTCCTTACTGATTCATGTCGAAGGGTTGGACGATGAATACGAGACGACTCCTCACCCCGGTTCTCGCGATCGCGATCGCGATTGCTGCGTTCGCCGTCGCGCCCCGTGCCGACGAGGGATTCTGGCCATACAACAGCATCCCGAGAGCGGCCATCAAGGCGAAGTACAAGTTCGACGTGACCGACGCGTGGCTGAACCACCTCCAGCTCGCCACCGTGCGGTTCGGCGGGGGCACCGGTTCGGTCGTGTCGTCCGACGGTTTGGTGCTGACCAATCATCACATCGGCCTCAGCACGCTGCAGCGGCTCAGCACGCCCGAGAAGGACCTCGTGAAGAACGGGTTCCTCGCGGCCACGCGCGCCGACGAGGTCAAGGTGCCGGGCATGACGCTCAGCATCCTGCAGAAGATCGAGGACGTCACGGCCCAGGTCACCGCCAGCGTGACGCCGGCCATGACGCCGCAGGAAGCTTCGGCGGCCCGCCAGAAGGCCATCCTGGCCATCCAGGGCGAGGCGCAGACGGGCGTGACGAAGCAGGTCGTGTCGCTCTACGCCGGCGCCCTTTACAACCTCTATACTTACAAGGTGTACACCGACGTGCGCCTGGTGTTCGGCGTCGAGTACAACACCGGGTTCTACGGCGGCGACCCCGACAACTTCACCTACCCGCGCTACTGCATGGACGTCTCGATGTTCCGGCTCTACGAGAACGACAAGCCGGCCCAGACGCCGAACTACCTGAAGTTCTCGCCGAACGGTTCGAAGGAAGGCGACCTCGTCTTCACGACCGGCCACCCCGGCGCCACGCAGCGGCTGAACACGGTCGCGCACCTCAAGTACCGCCGCGACCTCGCCCTGCCGTTCGCCGTCGCCAGCAACGAGATGCGGGAGTCGGCGATCCAGAAGTGGGCATCGCTCAGCGGAGAGAACGCCCGCCAGACGACGCAGGAACTGTTCGGTGTGCAGAACAGCCTGAAGTCGCAGCGCGGCCAGCTCAAGGCACTGCAGGACCAGGCGCTGATGGCGCAGAAGGAAGCGGCCGAGAAGCGGCTGCGCGCGGAACTTGGGAAGAATCCGGCCAAGCTGAAGGAACTGGGCGACGCGTGGGACACCATCGAGAAGTCGGTGGAGGTGGCGCGGCAGGTTGACGCCGAGCGCAATTTCATCGTCAATGCCGCCGGCCTCAACTCGACGCTGTTCACCCAGGCGCGCCAGATCGTGCGCGCGGCCTACAATCCACCGGTCGAAGGGCAGGGCGGTCTCGGCGGTCGTGGCGGGCGCGGAGGCGCGGGAGCGCCCGCGGCTGGCGCGCGGGGCGGTCAGCCTGGCGGCGGCCCGCGCGGCGGGCAGGCGCCGGCGCTCAACGTCGCACGCGAGAAGATCAACCTGACGGCCTCGCTCGCCTTCATGCAGAAGTACCTCGGGGCGAACCACGCGATCGTCAAGCGGATCCTCGGCGACAAGACGCCCGAGGCGCGGGCGGCCGAGCTCATCGACAAGTGCCGCCTGACCGACCCCGAGATCTCGGCGCTGCTGAGGGCCGGTGGGCGCGCGACGGTGGACGTGTCCACCGACCCGATGATCGTCCTGGCCCGGGACCTCGAGGCCGATGCGCAGGCCGTCACCAAGAAGTACGAGGACGAGGTGACGTCCGTGCAGTCGGCCGCCTACCCGAAGGTCGGCCAGGCGGTGTTCGTCGTGGACGGCGCCAAGGCGTATCCCGACGCCACCGGCACGCTTCGCCTGTCCTACGGGACGGTGAAGAGCTACAAGGAAGACGGGAAGATCGTCCCGGCGTACACCTACGTGCCGGGGCTCTACGAGCGGTCCGCGCAGCACAACAACCAGACGCCGTACGAGCTGGCGCCGCGCTGGGTGGACGCGAAGTCGGCGCTCAACCCGAAGACACCGTTCGACCTGGTCACCACCAACGACATCGTCGGCGGCAACAGCGGGTCGGCGATGGTCAACCGGAAGGGCGAGCTGGTCGGGCTCATCTTCGACGGCAACATC
>PMKG01000167.1 GCA_003157675.1 Acidobacteriota bacterium | reverse complement strand
AGATGCCGCCAGCCATCGCGCCACGGACGCAGGTGTGGGGCGCGGTCGCGCCCGTCCGGGTAGAGCGTGATGGGGACCTCGGTGCGCGAGAGGCCCAACAGCGTGGCCTTGATGACCAGTTCGCTGGCGAACTCCATGCCCTGCGAGGTGGGGTTGATCCGAAGAAACGCGGCCTTGGTAAACGCGCGCAGGCCGCTGTGGGCGTCGCTCAGCCCGGACCGGAAGAAGAGGTTGAGCACGCCGGTCAGCGCGGGGTTGCCGATCCGGCGGTTCTTCCACGGCATGGCGCCGGGCTTGATCTCGCCTTTGAACCTGGACCCCATGCAGAGGTCCCAACCCTCACGGAGCTTCTCGACCATCGCGACCGCTTCGCGGAAGTCGTACGACCCGTCGGCGTCGCCCATCACGATGTACCGGCCGTTCGCCTGGAGAACCCCGTGCGTCAGTGCGGCGCCGTACCCGCTCCTGATGCAGTGGGCCACCCGCGCCCCGAGGCCCTCGGCCACCGCCTGGCTGCCGTCGGTGCTGCCGTTGTCGGACACCACGACCTCGCCGCGAAGCCCGTGGCGCTCGCGGAGTGCAGCCAGCGCCTGCATCGCCGTGGCCACCGAGGCCGGCAACGTCTTCGCTTCGTTGAGGCAGGGCATCACGATCGTCACGTCGACCTCGTGCCGGCCGTCGTGCCCGTCCTCTGGTGGCATGGTGGTTCCCACGTGGCCTACTCGAGGTGCTGAAAGCGAGGGCGGCATCCCTCCCACTTCATCACGTATCCGTTCCGGTCCGGAAACCACTTCTTCATCAGGTCGATGTCATCCTTCCAGCCGAGGTGGTTCGCCCACAGGATGTCGTTCCGGAGGCCGGGGTCGTTGTTCGGGCGGAAGTAGACGAAATGCCGCGTCGGCGCGATGCACTGCTCGTCGACGAAGAGCCCGGCCGTGAAGATCACGGCGTGCGAGATGCCGCGCGCCTTCAACGCGTCTGCCGGGGCGTTGACGTTCGACGCGACGATCTGGAGGGCGTGCAGCCTCACCGGCACGAAGCCGATGAGCGACACGAACACGACTGCAATGACGACCGCCAGCGCCCACGAGTCGGGCCGCGCCGGTCGCCACTCGCGTGAGAGTGAGGCCAGGCGCCCGAATCCCACGCCGGCCAGCACGATGAGCGGCCACGCCAGCTCGTAGAAGTGCACGGGGCCGAACGTGTCGATGCCGGAGTCGGACAGGGAGAAGTGCAGGACCACGAAGCTCAGCGCCGAGAGCCAGATGATGCGTGCCGGTCTGGCCGCCCACGCCAGCGCGACCAGGACCAGGAGCAGCGGCGATCCGAACAGGTCGTACACGAGACGCACCAGGCCGATCGCCGTCCTGGCGAGCGACAGCTCCCACTCTCCGCTCCCCAGGATGTATCTGGCCAGCGACGCCGGCGGCGCGGCCACCGACCATCCGACGTTGAGGAACTTCACCTCCCGCATGTACTGCTGAGAGCGCGCGTAGGAGGTCGTGAGCACCGATCCGTTCTGCGCGAAATTGACCGCGAACAACAACGCGGCCATCGAGCACGCCGGCACCGCGAACGCCACGATGGCCCGGCGTCGCTCGACCGGCGAATGCCGCACCACGTTCACGAGCCAGCTCACCAGGACCGGCAGTCCCACGCCGAGCGTCGACAGCGGCCGAATCAGGAGCCCGAGGGCGAAGCAGAACGCCACGCCCGCGTGCCAGCGCCAGTTCCCAGGCGTCTCCCGCGACCTGAGCAGACAGTAGACCGACCAGGCGGCCGCCATCAGGCACGTCGTGTGCGACAACTCCGTCGCGGCACCGACGCCAAGCATCGGCGACGCCAGGTAGAGCAGCGTCGCCACCCTGCCCGCCGCCGCGCCGGCCATTCCGCGGACCGTCAGGAATACGGCAGGCACCGTCAGCGCCGAGTAGATGGCGTTCATGTACCCGGTCGCGCCGACGTACACGCCCGGCACCATCAACGCGGGCCAGCCGATGAAATACTGCCCGTAGAACTTGCCGTCGTTGATCATGAAGACGCGGTCGAAGAACGCCTTCATGGGAGGGGAGGCGACCCACAACCGGCCGGACGCGAGCGTCTGCGCCATGAACCGGTACGCGCTCTCGTCGTCGGTCACCACGGCGCCCCGGAGCACGAACGCCCGGATCGTGCCGGCGACGACGAATGCCGCAACCATCGTGACGGCCAGCCATGTGGCGTCACGCCGCTCGCCGGTGGACGCTCCAGCGCGAGGGGCCAGCGCCTGCAGACGGGTCAAACCGAGGGCGAGGAAGGCCGCGGCGAGCGACCCGAGGACGGTCCAGAAGAGCAGGAAGTACGTCTGGCGACCGGCTGGCAGGACCATCGACCCAAGATCCAGCGTGTACGACCAGACGAAGAGCCGACCGACGGCGAAGAACGCCAGCAGCGAGAGCGCGCTCGCGGCGATGGGCCAGAGCGCCTGCGACAGGCGTATGAATGGCGGGCGGGCGGCCATGGCCCTCCTGAGGTGCTCGGTGAATCCGGCCCGCACATTGTCCCTTGCGAGTCCGTGAATTGCAACGCTCGGACGAGACGATGGCTGACGGCTGACGGCCGAGGGCTGTTCCGGCGCCGTGGCCGGCAAGCCTCATTCGTTGCGCAGCGCGGTCATCGGGTCCACCTGCGACGCCCGGATCGCCGGCACGAGGCCCGCCCCGAGCGCCACGCTGCCGAGCACGACGGCGGCCGTCACGAAGACGGTCGGGTCATATCCCTGCAACTGGTAGAGGAGCGACTGGGCGTAGCGGCCCGCCAGCGCCGCCAGCGCGAGCCCCGCCCCTCCGCCGACGGCAGTCATGACCGCCGTCTGCGTCAGAATCAGCCGGCGCACGCGTTTCGGATCGGCGCCGAGCGCCATGCGCAGGCCGATCTCTCGCGTCCGCTGCGCCACGGTGTAGGCGAGCACGCCGTAGAGCCCGATCGCCGCGAGCAGCGTCGCCAGCATCGCGAACGACGCGGAGAAGGTCGTCAGGAGTCGATCGACGAACGTGTTGTCGCGGACCTGCTCCTCCATCGTCCGCGGGTCCTCGACGGGGAGGTTCGGGTCGAGACGTGCCATGACCTTCGGGACCGTCGCCAGCATCATCTCCGGGGGCAACGTGGTCTTCACGTAGAAGTTGAGGAACCCCAGCGTCTCGCCCTGGCGGTAGGGCTCGAAGTACTGGGGAGGCGGCGCCTCCTTGACTTCGCTGTACCGGGTATCCGCCACGACGCCGACGATCTCGATCTGCGGGGAATCCCGAGGCCCTTCCTGGATGTGCTTGCCGACGGCCTCTCGTCCGAGCTTGAACTTCCTGGTGAACTGCTCGTTGACGATGGCCACCCGCGGGCTGCCCGCCGCGTCGGCCGTGGTGAACTCCCGGCCGGCGAGCAGCGGCACGCCGAAGGATCGGAAGTAGCCTGGCCCGATCTTGTTGAACGACGCCTGCGTGTCGGTGTCGGGGCCCGACGGGAATCCTTCGACTTCGAGGCTGCTGGCCCAGTTGTCGCCGCTCAGCGGCGGCACCAGCGCGGCCGTGACGCTTGTGACCCCCGGCACCTTCGCCAGTTCGTCTTCCATCCGCTGGAACAGCTCGAGCGATCGCGTCCCGGTGTAGCCGTTCAGCTGCGGGGACACGCCGAAGGTCACGATGTTCTCGGTATGGAGGCCCAGATCCACGCGGCTGACATTGACCAGGCTCTTGATGAAGAGGCCGGCGCCGACCAGCAGCAGCATCGACAGGCCCACCTGCGACGTGACCAGGGTCGTGCGGAAGCGGGCAGCCGCGCGCGAGCCCCCCGGCTGGCCGCTCTGGCCCTTGAGCGCCGTTACGAGGTCCGGACGCGTGGCGTGGAGGGCGGGAAAGAGCCCGAAGAGCAGGCCGGTGCCGACCGCGATGGCCGCGGCGAACAGCAGCACCCGACCGTCCACTGTAAAGGCCATGGTCCGGGCGAGGCGGCTCGTGAGCGTCCCCGCGATCAGGTCCAGCGTCCATTGCGCCACCAGGATCCCGAGCGCCCCGCCGGCCACTGCCAGCAGGCCGGCCTCGGTGAGCAGTTGCCGTACCACCTGCCAGCGGCTCGCGCCGATGGCCAGCCGGATGGCCATCTCCGACGAACGGCCCGCGGCGCGGGCCAGCAGCAGGTTCGCGATGTTCGCGCAGGCGATGAGCAGCACCAGCCCGGTCACCGAGAACAGCAGGATGAGCGGCGTGCGGGCCTCGCGGTGCAGGGAACTCTGGCCGCGGGGATCGACCACGCCCGTCAGCCTCCGCGCCCGGAACCGCTTCATCGTCTGCTGGCTCATCTCCTTCTGCAGCGGCGCCTCGACGTCGTTGATCACCGCCGAGTACGGCACGTTGACCGCCGCCATCGCGCGGTCCAGGCTGACGCCCGGCCTCAGCCGTGCGAACACGTATGCCCAGTACGACCGACGGTTCTCGAGCGTTCCCTTGGCGTACGACTCCATGGCGTCGCGCATCGTCATTGGTACGAACACCTGTGGCCGCGCGCCGAGGATCGTGCTGTCGAACCCGCGCGGCGCCACGCCGACGATGGTCATCGGCAGCCCGTTCACGATGAGCGGCTGATTGAGCACGTCGGCGCGATGGTCGAAGCGGGTGCGCCAGTAGTCGTAGCTCAGCACCACGACGTGCGGCTCGCCCGTCACCCCGTCGTCGGCCCGGGTGAAGAGACGGCCGAGGGCTGGCTGCAGGCCAAGCACCGCGAAGTAGCTGCCCGAGACGAGCAGGCCGTCGCCGTTGAGCGTCTGACCCTTGAACGCGAGGTTCACGCCAAACGGCCGGTGCGCGGCAAGGCCCGTGAAGACCGTCTGCGTGCGCTCCAGATCGCGGAACATCGGGTAGCTGAAGACGTCGTCGCACGAGCCGGCCGGGCCGCACGATTGCGAGCCGGGCTTGGGCCCCGGCGCGCTCAGGTTGACCAGCGTGCCAGGGTCGGGCACCGGCAGCGGACGGAGCAGCATCTGGTCGAACATCGAGAAGATGGCGGCGTTTGCCCCAATCCCGAGCGCGAGGGAGGCGACCGCGATCAGCGTGACCAGGGGCGTGCTCAGGAGGGCTCGAACGGCATGGGGCAGGCGCGGCTTTCGCATGGTCGGTTAGACGATCACGACCAGCCGTTGGTTCGTCCGTTGCACGTTTTCCAGGGTGCTTGAGCTGCCCTCTGGCTCCGGGGTGCTACAATCCGCCGATGAATCCTGGGGGGAGGGACACAATGCGGCGATCCACGGCTCTCATTGGCGTAGTGTGCGTTCTGATCGCGCTGTCTGCCGGCGTGGCCCTGCGGGGCGCCGGCGTGGACCAGAAACCCCAGTTCCGTAGCGGGGTGACGCTGGTTCCGGTCGACATCCGCGTGGTCGACAAGGACGGAAGGCCCGTCACCGGCCTCAAGCCCGAGGACTTCACCATTCTCGAGGACGACGTCGCACAGCCGATCCGGCAGTTCTCGGAAATCGGCCTGACCGCGCAGCCGGTGGTGCCCGACGCGAAGCTGACGTTCCGCGAGTCGGCGCTGGGCATCACACCTCAGACCAACCGCGTGTTCCTGATCCTCCTCGGTCGCGGGAGGCTGCAGGAGCCGGCAAAGGGGGTGGATGCCGTCCTGAGGTTCATCCGGACCCAACTCCTGCCGCAGGACCAGGTGGCGCTCATGATGTACGACCGCGCCACCGATTTCTCGACCAACCACGAGGAGGTCGCGAAGATCGTCGAGCGGTTCAAGCGGATGCACGAGCAGATCGACTTCGAGATCACCCTCGAGGTCACCAGCGGCCTCGCGGCCGTTTACGGGAGCCAGGCGATCCCGAAGAAGACGCAGGCGAAGATCGACCAGCTGTTCGAGGGCTCCCCGCTGGTCGCGGCGCGCCCGGTGACGCCGCGCATCCCCTCGAGCGTGGTGACCGACGCCAGGCGGCAGGGCGACGTGCTTCAACGGCAGGACCAGGAGAACTTCAAGGCCGCGGCGAGCGACGCGGCGGGGATCCAGAATGTGACGATGTGGAACAGCATCGACGTGATGGAAACCCAGATGTTCACGGACCTGCCGTTCGAGGAGTTCATCGAGAACAACGCCAAGACGCTCCAGGACCTCGGCAACTGCTACGCCGGCATCGAGTACCTGCGCCACATCGAGGGCGAGAAGCACCTGGTGTTCGTGACCGAGAAGGGGATGGCCCTCCCCCGGATGAACGACGACGAGTCGCTGGCGAAGGTGGCCAACGACGCCCGGGTGGCGATCGACGTCATCCAGACCGGCGGCATCTACGTGGCTCAAACCAGCGGCCAGCTGGTCAACAGCTGGAACCAGACGTTCGCCTTCCAGGCACTGCGCAACATCTCCACATGGACCGGCGGCATCACGTCGATCATGGACCCGGCGCAGATGGGGATCGACCGGATCGACAACGCGTCGCGGGCGGGCTACGTGCTCGGCTATACGCCGCTCAACGACACGTTCGACGGCACCTACCGGAAGATCAACGTCAAGGTGCGGGCCCCGGGCAACCCCGTCATCCTCTTCCGCCATGGCTACTACGCGCGGCTCGAGATGATCCCGTTCGACCGCCGGACCT
>PMKG01000125.1 GCA_003157675.1 Acidobacteriota bacterium | reverse complement strand
ACCTATGTCGTCGGACTGAACCCGCGCCGGGCCGGCAGACAGCCTAAAGGCCCGCCCTATATCCGGTAATACTTCGCAATCCCCCACGCCAGCAGACGTGACGGCAGCAGGCGCTGCAGGATGAGCGCCAGCTTCTCTGACACCGGGCCGACGGCGTAGCGGACGCCGGGCGAGCGCGCCGTGATGATGCGATGGACGAGGCGCGCGACCGCCTCGGGCGTGGCGCCGTGCGTTTCGTCGTGCTCCATCACGGCGAGCGCCTTCACCTGGCGCGCCGCGTAGGGCGATCCGTCCCGTGTGTAGGGCGACCCTTTAGGGTTGCCTTCCGCGCCGGCAAGGCTAAAGCCTCGCCCTACACACGGTCCTGTCCCATCACCCGGTCCTGTTGGCGCGCCCGGTTCCGCCATCCGGCGCGCGGCGGTGAAGCCGGTGCGAAAATCTCCCGGCTCGATGAGCACCACCTGGATACCGAACGGCGCAACCTCCATCCGCAGCGCCTCGGTGAACCCCTCGATGGCGAACTTGCTCGCGCTGTAGAACGCCTGGAACGGGATGCCGATCCGGCCGGCGATCGAGCTGACGTTGAGGATGCGGCCGCTTCCCTGCTGCCGCATGACGGGCAGCACGGCCCGGCAGACGCGCACGGTCCCGAAGAAGTTGGTCTCGAACTGCTCGCGCGCCTCGTCCATCGTCGTGAACTCGACGGCGCCGGCGATGCCGAAGCCCGCGTTGTTGACGACCGCGTCGATCCGCCCTTCGCAGGCCAGGACGCTGCCGACGGCGGCCTCCACGGAGGAGTCCGACGTCACGTCGAGCGGGATCATGCGGAGCAGCGGCGCGAGGTCGGACGTCCGCGCCTCGACCAGGGCCCGCGGCGCCTGCCGGCTGGTGCCGTACACGCGGCAGCCGCGCGCGAAGAGCCACTCGGAGCACGCCTTGCCGATCCCAGACGAGGCGCCGGTGACGAGGACGACGGGCGGACGCGCGGCGGTGGCGCTCGGCATGGCGGCGTGTGCCTCAGGCGACGAGCGACCGCACGGCGTCCACGATGTGACGGGCCGAGATGCCGAAGCGGTCCAGCAGTTCCTCCGACTTGCCGCTGCGCGGGATGTCGCGCACGGCCAGGATGCGCACGGTGGCCACGCCCGTCGTGGCCGCCGCAACCGCCTCGCCGAACCCGCCGCCGGCGTAGTGGTCCTCGACGGTGACCAGCCGGCCGCCGGTCTCGGCGGCCGCCAGCCTGAGCGTCGGCTCGTCGATCGGCTGGATCGAGTAGAGGTCGATCACCCGGACGGCGACGCCGGCCTGTTTCAGTTCCTCGTACGCCTTCAGCGCCTCGAACAGCGTCACGCCCGCGCCGACCACCGTCGCCACGTCATGGTCGCTCGAGCAGAGCACCTTGCACCCGCCGATCGGGAACCGCTCGTCGGGCCCGTANNAGCGCCATCTGCGACGGGCCGTCCTCGCCGATCGACACGCCGGCATGCGACCCGGCCAGCTTGATGTTCAGCCGGCTGATGGCGGCCATCCGGATGAAGTCGTAGGCGCGGGTCAGGAAGCAGGCGAACGTCGACGGAAAGGCGATCGCGCCGCGGCTCGCCAGGCCCATCGCCACGCCCACCATCGCCTGCTCGGCGATGAAGTTCTCGTAGAACCGGCCCGGGAACACCTTCTCGAACTTCTCGCTGAACGTCGAGTTCATCACGTCCGCGTCGAGGACGACGACCCGCGGATCCACCTCGCCGAGCTTGACGAGCGCGGTGCCGTACGCCTCGCGCGTCGCGACCGACTCGCCGATCTTGTAGGCCGGCGCCGACACGTCGGCGCGGCCCGTGGGCTCGATCGCGGCGGTCCGCGGAGGCGGCTGGATGGCGGGCGGCGCGGCGTCCTTTCCGCCCCCCTCGCCGGCGAACTGGGCCTCCAGCTCGGCGACGGCGCGCTCGGCCTCGTCCTTCTTGAGCGGCCGCCCGTGCCACCCGTTGAGCCCTTCCGCGAACGAGATGCCCTTCCCCTTGATCGTCCGCGCCAGGATCATCGTCGGCCGGTCGGTGGTCTGGCGGGCGCGCTCGAAGGCGTCGAGCAGCGCGACCAGGTCGTGGCCGTCGACGACGATCGCATTCCAGCCGAACGCGGTCCAGCGGCGCGCGTAGGCGTCCATGTCGTGGCCGAACGCGGTCGGCTGGCTCTGGCCGAGCGCGTTGACGTCGGTAATGCCGCAGAGGTTGGCGAGCTCGTGGTGCTCGGCGACGTTGGCCGACTCCCACACCGAACCCTCGGCCGACTCGCCGTCGCCGAGCAGCACGTACGTGCGGTACGCCGACCCGATCCGGCGCGCGTTGAGCGCGATGCCGACGGCGGCGGCGATGCCCTGCCCGAGCGATCCGGTGGCGACGTCGACGAACGGCAGGCGCGGCGTCGGGTGCCCTTCGAGGTCCGACCCGATCTGCCTCAGCGTCATCAGCTCGCTCGGGTCGAAGGCGCCGGCCTCGGCCCACGCGGCATACAGCAGCGGCGCGGCGTGCCCCTTGGAGAGCACGAACCGGTCGTTGTCGGGATCCTGCGGCCGCTTCGGGTCGAACCGCATCTCCGCGAAGAACAACGCGGCCACGATCTCGGCGGCCGAGCAGCAGGTCGTCGGGTGGCCGCTGCCGGCGGCGGTCGTGGCGCGGATCGACTCGATCCGCAGGCGCGTGGCGACGTTGTGCAGGGCGGGAATCAGCGCGGAATCAGCAGCCACTCGAGACCTCCAGGTGACCTCAGGAGCGGGAACAGTGCTCGGGCCTCCTATTATAATGGGAGCTGTCATGGCACACACGATCACGCTCATCCCTGGCGACGGGATCGGCCCGGAGGTCACGCGCGCCGTCCTCCGCATCATCGACGCGGCCGGCGTCCGCGTNNATCGGGAAGGGATTCACCAGCGTGAACGTGGGCCTGCGCAAGGCGCTGGATCTCTTCGCGAACCTGCGGCCGGTCGTCAACCTGCCCGGCGTGCCGGCGCGCTTCGGCAACCTCGACCTCATTTTGGTCCGCGAGAATACCGAGGATCTCTACTCGGGCCTCGAGCACGAGGTGGTGCCCGGCGTGATGGTGAGCATGAAGGTGATCACGAGGGTCAACTCGACGCGCATCGCGCGCTTCGCCTTCGAGTACGCGCGGCGCAACGGCCGCCACCGCGTGACGGGCGTGCACAAGGCGAACATCATGAAGATGGGGGACGGGCTGTTCATCGCCTGCGCGAAGGAGGTGGCCCGGGAATATCCCGAGATCATCTACGACGAACGGATTGTCGACGCCGCGTGCATGCACTTGGTGATGCGCCCCGAGATGTTCGACGTCCTCCTGATGCCGAATCTCTACGGCGACATCGTCTCCGACCTGTGCGCGGGACTGGTCGGCGGACTCGGCGTGGTGGGCAGCGCGAACCTCGGCGCCGACATGGCGGTCTTCGAGGCGGTGCACGGCACGGCCCCCGACATCGCGGGCCAGAATCTCGCCAACCCCACGGCGCTGCTGCTCTCGGCGCTGATGATGCTGCAGCATGTCGGCGAGGGGGAGGCGGCCGCGCGCATCCGCGGCGCGCTGGAGCGGGTGATGGCCGGCCCGGCCGGACGGACAAAGGACCTGGGCGGCACGGCCACGACGTCGTCGTTCGCCGAGGCCATTTGCGCGGTGTTATAGTCTCGGGGACCCATGCGCGACGACATTTCGCAGGCCGTACTCTCGCGCGACGAAGTCGTGCGCTACCTGCAGGGCACCCACGGCGAGAACGCGGACGAGGCTCGCGAGCGGGTGTACGCCTACCTCGAGGAACTGCGGACGACGCAGCGGTACACGCTCTACCGGGCGCTCA
Organism: Acidobacteriota bacterium; assembly: GCA_003157675.1. Taxonomy (GTDB): domain Bacteria; phylum Acidobacteriota; class Vicinamibacteria; order Vicinamibacterales; family Fen-181; genus FEN-299. The sequence continues at coordinate 968 of PMKG01000125.1, read as the reverse complement.
AGCACCCGCTCTACCCGATCCTGAGGAAGATCGAGCGGCACGTCGAGCACGTNNCACAAGAGCCACACCGACTATCTCCTCGAGCCGCTGGCGCTCGACGATCACGGGGTGCGGCCGCCGATCATCGCGGCGGGGATCAACCTGTTCGGCGGGCCGCTCGGCCTGCTGCACCGGTACGTCACAGGCGCGATCCCGATCCGGCGCAACACGAAGGACCCGGCCTACCTGGTCACGCTCAAGGCGTATGTCGGGGAACTGCTCCGGGCGCACGACCTGCTCTTCTACATCGAGGGAGGCCGGAGCTACAGCGGCGAGCTCAAGACGCCGAAGACCGGCCTGATTCACGCGTCGATGCAGGCGGGCATGGACGACCTGGTCATCCTGCCGATGGCCATCTCGTACGACCTCGTGCTCGAGGACCGCATCCTCGCCAGGCAGGGGGTGAAGCGGGGCCAGCGGCCGTTCACCCGCGAGCTGGCCGAGATGATGCGCTACGCGGTCGGGTACCGGTCGAGGTCGTTCACGACGTTCGGGACGCCGATTCGCACGGCCGACTACAACGCCGGGTCGCGGCGCGACGTGCTCGACCTCGCGCACCGGACGCGCGAGGCGATCGGCCTGCTCTACAAGGTGACGCCGACGGCGCTCGTCGCCTCGGCGATGCGGCCGTCGATCGAGCGGCGGGACCTCGAGGAGCGGATCGACGCGCTACTCGATCGGCTGCGCGCGCGCGGCGCCAACCTGTCGGTCGAGAGCGGGCGCGAGGCGGTGGCCGCCGCCCTGCGGCCGTTCGAGAAACGCGGGGTCCTCGTCGTCGAGAGCGGCCGCGTTCGCGTCCGCAGCCGGGCGCTGCTCCGCTATTACGCCCGCACGATCGAGCATCTCCTCAGCCCCCCGAAGCCCAGGGTCCACGTCGACACGGACGTGGCGTCGTAGGGCGACCCTCGTGTGTAGGGCGACCCTTTAGG
>PMKG01000393.1 GCA_003157675.1 Acidobacteriota bacterium | reverse complement strand
CCAGCGGTACGATTTCAAGGGCTCGAAGGCGGCCATCGATTTCGACCGCACGGCGGGCACGCTCACGCTGACCGCCGACGACGAGTTCAAGCTGCAGGCGCTGTGGGAGGTGGTGGAGACGCGGATGGTGCGCCGGAAGGTCCCGCTCAAGAACCTCAAGCGCGGAGAGATCGAGCGCGGCGCGAACGACACCGTGCGGCGCGTCATCACGCTCCAGCAGGGCGTGCCTACCGAGGCCGGCCGGGAAATCGCCAAGTTCATCAAGGACCGGAAGCTGAAGAAGGTGCAGCCGGCCATCCAGGGCGACCAGCTGCGCATCTCCTCGCCCTCGCGCGACGAGCTGCAGACGGTGATGTCGCTGCTGCGCGCCGAGGATTTCGGCGTCGAGCTGCAGTTTGGGAACTACAGGGAGTAGGCCTGCGGCTCGCGGCTCGCGACTTGCGGCCGGCCGATTCGCGAGAGTCCCGGGTCGCCAGATCGCCAAATCGCAAGATGCGATCGTCAGTAGAAGTCCCTGGAATCCACCTCGACCTGTCTCCCCCCGAGCCCTTCCAGGCGCTCGGCGCGGATGGAGGTGACCCCTTCCTGATTCTGCAGCGTTCCCTCGACCAGCAGGAACGGCTCCTGGAGGACGATCAGGCGCTGTTCGGCGAACAGGTCTGGCCTGATGATGATGTTGGCGATGCCGGTTTCGTCCTCGAGCGTCAGGAAGACGAACCCCTTGGCCGTGCCGGGGCGCTGCCTGGTGATGACGGCGCCGGCCACGCGCACGCGGCGGCCGTCGCGCGCTCGCGCGAGGTCGGACGCCCGCAGCGCGCCGCGCAGGCTCATCTCCTCGCGGCGCAGGGCCATCGGGTGCGGCCCGATGGTGAGGCCAGTGCCCTCGTAATCGGCGATGACACGCTCGGCGGCAGACATCTTTGGCAAAGGACAGTCTTCATCTTGCGATCGGGCGAAGTTGGAATCGTGCGAAGTAAGTTCGCAAGATCGCACGTTCGCAAGATCGCGAGATACTGTCCCTTCCGCATACAGCTCACCTGTGGGCCTGATCGCCCGCTCGACCTGCCAGAGCGCCTCCCGCCGCGTGTAGCCGAACGCGTTGAGCGCGCCGATCTCCGCCAGCACCGACAGCTCCTCGCGGTTGATCCCGGTGCGGGCCACGAGATCTTCGACCGAGCGGAACCGTCCTCCGTGTGTAGGGCGACCCTTTGGGGTTGCCTCGCGTTCGGCAAGGCTAAAGCCTCGCCCTACACCCAGTCCTGCCGCTTCGGCAGGCCTGCCTTCGACTTCGCTCAGGCCAGGAAAGGCCCGCCCTATAACGATCCTCTGTCCTGTCTCTGCCCTGAGCCCCGCGACGTACCGCAGCCCGAGCCGCACCCGGCCGTCCTCCTCGATCGTGCACGGCCAGTCGGACTGCTGGACGTCCACCGGCGCGAAGCGGACGCCGTGCCGCTGCGCGTCCTTGACGAGCGTGGCCGGGCTATAGAACCCCATCGGCTGGTTGTTGAGCAGCGCCGCGTAGAAGGCCGACGGGAAGTGCGCCTTGAGGTACGCGCTCGCGTAGACGATCAGCGCGAAGCTGGCCGAGTGCGACTCCGGAAACCCGTAGAGCGCGAACGAGGTGATCGACAGCACGATCTCGTCGGCCGCCATGCCGGTGATCCCGTTCCGCGCCATGCCTTCGCGCAGCTTCACCTCGATCAGCTTCATCCGCTCGCGGCTCCGCTTGAAGCCGAGCGCGCGCCGCAGCTCCTCGGCCTGTCCCCCGCTGAACCCGGCCGCGACCATCGCGATCCGCAGCAGCTGCTCCTGGAACAGCGGGACGCCGAGCGTCCGCGCGAGGATCGGCTCGAGCGACGGGTGCGGGTACACGACCGTTTCGCGGCCGGCTCGGCGGTTCAGGTACGGATGCACCATCTGCCCGGTGATCGGCCCGGGCCGGATGAGCGCGACCTCGNNGGAACACGCCGATCGTGTCGGCCGCCTGCAGCATCCGGTACACCTCCGGGTCGTCCGGCGGCACGTTCCACAGGCCGAGCGGCGCCTCCGCGCGCGGCCGCCGCTGGTTGATCATCTCGAGCGAGTCCTGCAGCACCGCCATCATGCCGAGGCCGAGCAGGTCGATCTTGACGATCCCCATGTCGGCGCAGTCGTCCTTGTCCCACTGCACGACGACGCGCCCGGGCATCGAGGCGTTCTCGAGCGGGACGACGCCGTCGAGGCGGCCCTGGCAGATCACCATGCCGCCCGAGTGCTGCCCGAGGTGGCGCGGCAGGTCCTGGATCCGCTGCCACAGCTCGCCGAAGAGCCGCATGCGCGGGTGCGCCGCGTCCACGCCGGCCGCTTCCATGTGCCGGGCCATGCCCTCGCCGTCGTCCAAAAACCCGAACCGGTGCATCACCTTCGCGAGCCGGTCTACCTGCTCGGGGTCGATGCCGAGCGTCTTCCCCACCTCCCGCGCGGCGCTGCGGCCGCGGTAGGTGATGACGTTTGCGGTCATCGCCGCCCCGTGCGGCCCGTATTTCTCGTAGACGTGCTGGATGACGCGCTCCCGCCGGTCGCCGCTCGGCAGGTCCAGGTCGATGTCGGGCCATTCGCCGCGCTCCTCCGAGAGGAACCGCTCGAACAGCAGGTCNNCCCGCGGCCCTGCACGAAAATCCCCTGCTGCCGGCAGAAGTTGACGAGATCCCAGACGATGAGAAAGTAGCCCGAGAGCTTCAGCTTGTCGATGAGCGCCAGCTCTCGGGCGATCTGCGCCCTCGCGCGATCGTGGTACGGCCGATACCGCTCGCGCGCCCCCGCCTCGGTCAGCTTCTTCAGGAACGACGCCATCGTTTCGCCCGCGGGCACCGGGTAGTCGGGAAAGCGGTAGCCGATGTCCGCCATCGTGTAGCGAAGGCGGTCGGCGAGCGCCTCGGCGCCCGCCACCGCCTCGGGAATGTCGCGGAACAGCTCCACCATCTGCTCGCGCGGCTTGAGATACCGCTCGGCGTTGACCGCCAGCTTCCGCCCCGCCGCCTCGAGCGTCGTCTTGTGGCGAATGCAGGTGAGCACGTCGTAGAGCGGACGGTCCTCGGGCGCCGCGAAGCGCACGCCGTTTGTGGCGATGACCGGCACGTGAAACGCGGAGGCCAGCGAGCGCAGCGCCTCGTTGTCGGCCTCCTCGTCGCGGAGAAAGTGCCGCTGCAGCTCCACGCAGACGTTCGACGGGCCGAAGATCCCGACGAGGCGATCGACCAGGCCGCCGACGCCGTGGCGCCCACCGCTCAGCGCCTCGCGGCCGACGAGCGCCACCATCCCGGCCGTCTGCCCGTCGAGCTCCTCGAGCGCGAGCGTGCCCTCCCCCTTCGGCGACCGCAGGTTCATCCGCGTCAGCAGGCGGCAGAGGTTCTGATAACCCTCACGGGATTCGATCAGGACGGGAAGGCGGAACGTCGTGGCTAGTGGATCACGCGTGACACACTGACCACTAGCCACCAGCCACTGACCACTACGTTCACTACGCTCACTACTGATTGTCACTTCCGATCCAACGATGGCGCGAATACCCGCGGCGGCGGCGGCCTTGTGAAACCGGGGCATGCCGTGGACGCCGTCGCGGTCGACGAGCGCCACGGCCGGGCAGCCCAGTTCGGCCGCGCGCTCGACGAGCGCCTCGGGCAGTGAGGCCGCCTCGAGGAAACTGAAGGCGGAGGCGGTATGGAGTTCGACGTACGACATGGATATCCGACACGTGCAGCTGCCCGCTGCGCGCAATTCAATCGACGATCCCCTCGACGAACCAGCGATCACGCGTTCGGTCGCGAAAGATGCGGTAGACGCCGCCGTCGGAGAGCGCCACGTCCCACTCGTCGCGGTTCCAGCTCTCGTCTCGCCCGGTCTCCTCTTTCACGCGCCACCAGTCGCCAGAGGTGCGCCACGGCCCGGCGGACGCGGCCACCGAACCGCCATCGAGCCCCCGCCGCTCCATCGCCACGCGGACCGGCTTCTCCGCCTGCACCATGACCCGGGCCGGCACCGGCACGCGAAACCGGCGGAACCCCGGCCGAATCTCGCCGACCGCGCCGGGCGGGCCCTCGCCAGGCGCCGCGGCCTCGTCGCGGCTCCAGCCCATGAAGCGCGTCATGGCGAACGCGCCGGGGCGGTGGGAATCGACCAGCGCGGCGGCGCCGACGCGGCGCTCGCCGGCTTCGACGGGGCGATGCTGCAGGCGCTGAAGGAGACCGAACAGGCGCTGGCGGTCTACGATTCCGAGCTCGACCACCACGCCGCCCTGGCCGAGGCCGACGACAAGGCCCGGCGCGCGCTCGGCATGGCCCAGGGCCAGGTCGAGGCGGGCGCGGCCAGCACCCTGGACCAGCTCACCGCAGAACAGTCGCTGATCGGGGCGGACGCGGCCCTGGCCACCTTCGACGCCGCCCTCGCCCAGGACCAGATCGCCGTCTTCAAGGCGCTCGGCGGCGGCTGGCGGGGGGCGGCGCAGACGGAGGCGCGCTAGATGAACTGGATCGAAGGCTACGCCATCGTCTCCAAGGACGGCATGCTGGCCAACGCCCACGGCGTCATGCCGGGCGCCTTGAAGTTCAAGGCCGACCAGGCCTTCTTCGAGCAGGGCATGGACGGGGTCGACGTCGCCGTTCACGGCCGCCACTCGCACGAGGGCCAGGCGAATTCGCCGCGCCGGCGGCGCGTCGTCGTCACCCGCCACGCCTCGGCGATCGCCGCCCATCCTG
>PMKG01000478.1 GCA_003157675.1 Acidobacteriota bacterium | reverse complement strand
GCGGGAATCATGTCTTCCATGGCCATCCGCGTGGCCATCAGGCTCTGGTGGGCATCGCGCAGGATGAGTTCGGTGACGTCAACCGTTTTCGGCGTAGACATAGCTGCTTCTTCTCGTCGGCATCAGTCGGAGCAGGGCTTCAACCCCGCTCTGGCGTGGCGACGAACCTTCCCGACAGCGCCGCAACCGGAGCGCGGAGCGCCATCAATGATCGTGGAAGAGTGCGCGGTATGGGACAGGAAGGCCACCAGTCTCACACGGGACCCTGCCCGAGGGGAACGTGTGCACGGGTGTCAGCCCGGCAGAGTTTTTATCTTACTGCATTTCGGCCACAATGGGGGCCCGAAGGAGGTCGTCATGAGACTGCTGGTGCGCGTGGGAGTCGTGGCCGGCCTGGTCGTCGTCGGCGGAGTGCTCGTGGGACGCGCCAGCCTGATGCCCGCCGGGTGGCCGGGTCAGGCGGCGGTCCGGTCTTCGCCGGGCGCGGCGACGCAGGCGGCCCGCGAGGAGTGGGACGACCCCGCCGTGCAGCACGTCGGCACCGAGCGTCCGCACGCGACGATGATGACCTACCCCTCCGCGGAGACGGCGAGGGCAGACGAGCGCGCGGCGTCGCCCTGGTTCCGCCTCCTCAACGGCACCTGGAAGTTCCGCTACTCGCCGAGCCCGGCCGCCCGTCCCGTCGGGTTCGAGCGCCCCGGCTTCGACGACACGAGCTGGTCGAACATCACCGTGCCCGCCAACTGGGAGGTGGAGGGGTTCGGGATGCCGATTTACAGTGACTCGGACTACCCGTTCGCCTTCAACGAGGCCGATCCGCATCCGCCGCACGACGACAATCCCGTGGGCTCGTACCGCACGACGTTCACCGTGCCGGCCGACTGGGCCGGCCGCCGCGTCCTCCTGCACTTCGACGGCGTCGACTCGGCGTTCTACGTGTGGGTCAACGGGCGGCGGGTCGGCTTCAGTAAGGACAGCCGCACGCCGGCCGAGTTCGACGTCACCGGCGTCGCCTCGCCGGGGTCGAACACGCTCGCCGTCGAGGTCTACCGCTGGAGCGACGGCTCGTTCCTCGAGGACCAGGACATGTTCCGGCTGAGCGGCATCTTCCGCGACGTCTACCTGTGGAGCCGGGCGCCCGTGTACGTCCGCGACTTCGAGAACCGGACCGATCTCGACGCGGCCTACCGGGATGCCACGCTGGACGCGTCGGTCTCGGTGCGAAACGCCGGCGCCGCGTTCGCGACGGTGAGGGCCAGGCTCGAGCTGTTCGACGAAGAGGGGAAGTCCGTCGGCGCCGCGGTGTCGAAGCGCCTCACCATCCGGGCCGGCGCCGAGGAGCGGGCGAGCTTCCTCGTGCCCGTCCGGGCGCCGTTCAAGTGGTCGGCCGACGCGCCGCATCTCTACACCGAACTGATCACCCTGACCAGCGGAACCGGCCAGGTGCTCGAGGTCATCCCGGCGCGTGTCGGGTTCCGCAAGGTGGAGATCAAGAACGCCCGCATCCTCATCAACGGCCAGCCGGCGCTCTTCAAGGGCGTCAACCGCCACGAGCACAACCCGGACACCGGCCATTACGTGACGCGCGCCCTGATGATCCGCGACCTCGAGCTGATGAAGCAGCACAACGTGAACGCGGTGCGCACGTCGCACTATCCGAACGACCCGCTGTGGTACGAGCTGTGCGACCTGTACGGCATCTACGTCATCGACGAGGCCAACATCGAGAGTCACGGCTATGGCGACGACACGAAGAACCGGCTCGCGAACGACCCGGCGTGGAAAGCGGCGCATCTCGACCGGATCGAGCGGATGGTCGAGCGCGACAAGAACCATCCGTCGATCGTCATCTGGTCGATGGGCAACGAGGCCGGCGACGGACCGAACTTCGCCGCCGCCTACCAGTGGCTCAAGGCGCGTGATCGGACGCGCCCGGTGCATTACTGCGGCAGCACCGCCCGCGGCGGGTCCAACGCCGACATCAACTCGTTCATGTACACGCCGCCGGCCGCCATCGCCGAGCGCGCGGCCAAGCGCCCGACGATGCCGCTGATCCTGTGCGAGTACATCCACTCGATGGGCAACAGCGACGGCGGGTTGAAGGAGTACTGGGACGTCTTCTACTCGGGCTCGAACGCCCAGGGCGCGTTCGTGTGGGACTGGATCGACCAGGGGATCCGTCAGCCGGTGCCCGCGCAGTACCGGCCGCCGGCGGCCCGGAAGGCCAGTTTCATGGCCTACGGCGGCTACTGGGAGGACCGCGCCGGCGTCCACAATGACAACACGTTCTGCCAGAACGGCCTCGTCGGCGCCGACCGGAAGCCGCACCCCGGGCTGATGGCGATCAAGTACGTCTACCGCGACATCCACGTCGTGCCGATCGACCTCCCGGCGGGGCGGTTCAGGATTACCAACTGGTTCGATGCGCTGAACGTCAAGGACGTCGCCGACGGGACGTGGGAGGTGACGAAGAACGGCACTCGCGTCGGCTCGGGGCCGCTCCCCGAGATCGACCTGGCTGCGCGGCAGCAGAAGGAGTTGACGCTGGCGTTGCCCTCGATCGCGCCCGAACCCGGTGCGGAGTACTTCCTCACCATCAGCTTCGCGCTCAAGGCCGATGCGCGATGGGCGAAACGCGGTTACGAGATCGCCTGGGAACAGTGGAAGCTGCCCGTCGGGGCGCCGGCCGCCCCGTCTCCCGCGCCGCCGGCCGGGCCGCTGCGGATCGTGACCACCTCGCCCTACGTCCGCATGAGCGGCCGCGATTTCGCGCTCGTCTTCGACGCGCTCAACGGAAACCTGGTGAGCTACTACTACAAAGGCGCGCCCTTGCTGGACCGTGGGCCGGTGCCCGACTTCTGGCGCGCGATGACCGACAACGATCTCGGCGCGTGGACGTCGGTCGGCCGGCGTGCCCGCACCGACCCCGCGCAGGACATCCTGGTCTGGCGCGAGGCGGGCGCGTCATGGAAGGTCACCGACGTGCAGGTGAAGCGGACCGACGCGTCGACGGCGACCGTCGCGGTCCACGCCCAGCTGCCGGTGGTGGGCGCCACGTACGCCGCCACCTACGTTGTCCGCGAGAACGGGGACGTCACGGTGACGGCCGAGTATCAGCCGGGGACCAGGACGCTCGCCATGATGCCACGCTTCGGGATGGAGCTCGTGATGAGCCCCGGCTACGAGCACATCACCTGGTACGGCCGCGGGCCGGCCGAGACCTACGTCGACCGCGCCTTCGAGCGGGTGGGCGTCTATGCGTCCACGGTCGACGCCGAGTGGGTCGAGTACGCCAGGCCGCAGGAGAACGGCAACAAGGTGGACGTGCGTTGGGTGGAACTGACCAACGACCGGGGAGTGGGGCTGCGCGCGGAAGGTCTGCCGCTCATCGGCGTCGAGGCGCACCATGCGAGCCGCCGCGACATCGAGGCCGCGGCCTACAGCTACCAGATCACGAAACGCCCCGAGGTGTATCTGAACCTCGACCTGATGCAGATGGGCGTCGGCGGGATCAACAGCTGGTCGGCGCTGGCCTATCCGATGGCGCCGTACCGGATTCCGGCGGGCGAGCCGCACAGGTATTCGTTCACGCTGAAGCCGATCGGGGGACAGTAGTAGGCAGTAGGAAGGCTGACGGCTCGCGACTTGGGACTTGCGGCGGTGTCGCGCGTGTCACGCAGGCCGCATACCGGAGAAGGCCGCCAGCCGCCAGTCGTCAGCCGCAAGTCGGACGGGGTTAGACTTGTAGAAACCGCCATCCGGTCCTGCTGCTCATGCTTGGGGGATTTGTGGTCAAGACATCGTCGTACGTCGCATCTGTCGTCGTCGCGCTGGTACTCGCCGCCGTCGGCGGCTGTTCCCGCCAGTCTCCGTCGTCGGCGCCGGCAGGTGCTGGCTCGACGGCCGCACCGGCGGCTCAGGCCCCGGGCACCGGGATGCCCGCGATGCCGCCCGCTCCCAACGTCGAGCAGGCCCTCGAAACGGTGGACGGCGAGGTGGTCGAGACGATGGACGCCGCCAACTACACGTACTTGAGGCTCAGGACGCCGAAGGGTGAGCTGTGGGCGGCGACCGGCAGGACCGCGCTCAAGGTGGGCGACAAGGTGACGGTGTCGCTCGAGAACGAGCAGCGGAACTTCCACAGCCCGTCGCTCAACCGCGACTTTCCGGTCATCTACTTCGTGTCGCAGATCGGGCAGGGAGGCCAGCCGGCGCCGCCGCCGATGGCGGTCGGGCACGGGGCGAGCGGGATGCCGGCCCAGGCGGCCGTGATGGTGAAACCGATGGCGCCGCCCGCCGGCGGATCGAGCATCGCCGACGTCTGGGCGAGGCGCACGTCGCTCGCCGGCCGGACGGTGACCGTCAACGGGACGGTCGTCAAGTTCACCGGCGGCGTGCTGGGCCACAACTGGATGCACGTGCAGGACGGCAGCGGCAAGGCTGCCGACGGCACCAACGACCTCACCGTCACGACCGACTCGATGGCCAAGGTCGGCGACGTCGTCACGGTCACCGGCACCGTCGTCATCGACAAAGATCTCGGCTCGGGCTACGCCTACAAAGTCCTGATCGAAGGCGGCAAGATCAAGTAGCGGTCAGTGGCTAGTGGCTAGTGGCCGGTGATCAGTGGCGCACGGTTGGGCTGTGCTATCCTACGCGCCAACCGGAGGTCACCCATGCCCGCACGGCTCGCCATTCTCCTGTGCCTGTTGCTCTCCTGCGGCTCCGCCGCCGCGCAGTCTCCCGCCAAGCCGAAGTTCCCCAACAAAATGGGAATCTTCGCGATGACGTCGGAGGGTCCCGTCGAGCTGAAGGTGAGCGGTGAGCCCAATAACGTCGCGGGGGCGCTCAAGCTGGAGAGCTTCTACGCGGCGGATTCGTTCGACAAGATCCCGAAAGCCGCCTGGGTGCGCTCGTTCTATGTCAGCGCGATGAACTGGATCGCCTGGCGCCTCTACCTCGTGGTGGGGCGCGACGCGCTGGTCGACTCGCTCAACCACTACCAGATGTTGTCGAGCAGCGTGATCTCGCGGGGCGTCATCGCGTTCGAAGTGACGTCGCCCGACCTCCAGAATCTCGCGTGGATTCGCCAGGCCATCAAAAAGCTGGCCCCGGCGGGCGTGCCCGACGACCAGCTCGAGGCCTACATCGTCCTCGAACTCAAGAGCACCTCGGGCCTCAACAACCGGAACTATCCCATCCGGATCGCCGTGCCGCCGCCCCAATAGCGCTATTCTGGGGGCAGGAACCCTCTCCAGCGAGGAAGGCCCCCATGTCGATTCGACCAGTCAGAAGAA
>PMKG01000073.1 GCA_003157675.1 Acidobacteriota bacterium | reverse complement strand
GTCGACCGTCACCGTGAAGTCGGCGGGCTTGAGGTCGCTGACGGGCTGGCCGGTCCGGTCGACGACGCTGACGTCGATCCGGACGACCTCGACGCCGGACCTGAAGGTCGGCGGCGGCTGTTGCTGGGCCGCCAGGTGGGCCACCACGAGACCCGCCAGCAGGATGGCGAGAGCGACCGCCAGGCGTGATCGACCCAGGCAAGACGACATGACATCCCCGTGAACCGGATGGGCAGGCTGCGACATTATACGGCGGAGGCGGAGGGATCACAGTCGGCGCCGCTACTTGTCCGGTCGTGCGAAGTCGCGTAGGCCGAGAGGCGGGTTGATCCGGACGCTGGTGATCCGTGTGATGGCATACTGACCGGGAGTCTGTTCATCCAGTCGGAACGGGAAGAGCAATCCACCGACCCTTCGGTAATCGTCGAGCCTCTTCACGACGTCCAGGAGGCGTTCGCCGCCCGTCGCCTCGTAGCGTCGAGCGGTCGTGACGACCGCGAGAGGCAGGTGTCGGACGGCATCGAACACCATCTTGGGACCGTGGTCGGACGCGCCAACGAATTCGATCGTTGGCCCGTCGATGCCATCGATCTTCGTGAGGCCGCGGTATCTCGGCTCCCAGCGAAGCGACGGCGGCGTTCTCAACAGGAACGCCAGCGTAAGATACGCCGAGTTGAGTTCAGTGCTCCGCCGAGCAGTGGCTTCGAGATCCGGGGTGTCCGGTACGGGCGGACCACCCGTCTGCTGCTTCCAGAACGCGCGTCCATCCAGCGTGTGGATGAACCACCCGCGGGTAATTTGAAAGCGATCGGGCCAGCGCATCTTGAAGCCGAACGGCTCGGGAGCAGAGCCGTAGACGGTCGCACCGTTCGGCACGGCGCCGGACGCTCCGCGTTCCTCCACGCCATGAATCTCGAGAGTGGTCACCGCATCGAAAGCGTTGGAGCCGCCCAGGCTCGCACGCGCCTGGCTGAGGACCCGTTCGGCCTCGCCATCCGCGCTTCGCGCCTGTCGCGGCCGGGAGATGTCCGCTGACAGCGGCCGTGTCGACTCGACAAGGGAGAGTGTGGAGATTGCGACGAGCGTGGTCGCCATGACCAGACATTGCTGACGTCGCATGGATCTACTCTTCACGCAGAGCCTGGGCTGGCTGGATGCGACCCGCGCGACGGGCCGGAAGCGCCGCGGCGCAAAGCGCAACGAGCGTGGCAATCGCCGCAACGGAACCGGCTGTGACCCAGTCGATCGCTGGCACGTTGAACAGGAGCTCGGGCATGAAGCGGGCGAAGGCGCCGCCGATCGCCAGACCTGTCACCACCCCAACCGTCACGACCTTTACGCTCAGGGCGGAGATACTGCGCTGGATGCCCTCGGGTGCTGCGCCCAACGCCATTCGGATCGCGTATTCGCGGGTTCGCTGGCGAACCACGAACATCACGCCGCCGTACAGCCCAACCGAAGCCAGGAGAATGCCCGTCGTCGCGAGCACGAAGAGCAACTGCATCCGCATGCGATAGGGGGCCGCCGCTCGGTCGGCGTCCCGGGTCACGTCCACTACGTCAGGCGACCGCGTGTTCCAGAATCGTCCGACAGTGTGGCGAACACGTCCCAGAAGAGCGGAGTCAACTGCGTCGACCCGGACGAGAAGCCAGTAAGGGGCCAGCCACTGCGCACTGGGACAATACACCAGCGGTCTTGGTGCCTCGTCGGGCCGCACCATTCTCATGTCGCGCGCAATGCCGACGACGGCGTACGGGAGCCCGTCGATCAGAATCTCGCGACCGAGCAGCGCCCCATCAGTGTCGAACACACGCGCCGCCGTTTCGTTCAGAATCGTCACGAGGCGGGCGCCGCGGCCGTCGCGGTCGTCGAAGTCGCGGCCGGCGGCGAGGTGGCCGCCGACGGTCGAGATGAACCCGGGAGAGACAATGGCCCGCGTCACGGCTACGGCGTCTTCGAGCCGAACGCCACGTCGCCAGGCCCGCGACAGCACGGTTTCTCGCGCGAAGGGCCGGAACATCGTCCCCGACGCAGACCGCACGCCGGGCAGTTCGCGGACCGCGGCCACCGTCTCCCGATAGCGCTGGGACATCGCATCGGGCGACTCATCCGTTCCCCGTGGAAGCGACACCGCCACCAGCCCCTCGGGGCGGAAACCCAGATCGACCCGGTCCACCTCCTGGTAGCTCCGGAAGGTCAGCCCCCCGAGATAGACCAGGGCGCAACTGACCGTCACCTGAGCGACCAGCAACGTGTTTCGCAGCCGAGCCGGACTCGGCTGGGAGCCGGGGCCACCCGATCCTCTCAGTGCCGCACCCGGAAAGCTCTGCCGGAGGACGTAGGCTGGCACGAGGGTGAATGCCAGGACGCCGAGGAGAGCGGCGGCGGACGCAAAGGCGAGAACCCGCAGGTCCGCGGCGATGTGTTGCCCCCGCACCATCTCGGTCGGCAGATAGCTCAAAACGGCCGTCACCAGGGCGGGAGTTGCCAGCCAGGCACACAGGAGCGCGGCCATCGCCAACACCCCACCCTCGACCGCGCACTGCGCGAGGACCTGGCGCCGCGACGCGCCGAGCGCCAGGCGGAGGCCCAACTCCTTGTGCATCGAGGCCGCTCGCGTCAGCTGCAGGAAGGCGACCTCAACCCACGTGAGAAACAGAACGAACGCCGCGCCGGCTGCGAACAGCGCGAGCGCACGGGGGGAGTGCGGGCGCACCCAGTCGCGGAGCGGCATCGCGAGCACGGCGTAGCCGAGCGTCTTCGTCAGCTCACGTTCGGCGTCCGGAAGCGTGAGACCGGACCGTAGACGACCAACGGCCTGTAAGTATCGGTAGACCTCGTACTCGGGCTTGGGAACCAGGACGGTGGCCGCCCAAACATTCGTGCCCGACGGGAAGTCGACTCCGCGCTTCATGACGCCGACGACGAGGAGACGCCGGCCGCCGAGCGTGACGCCGCGGCCGATGATGCTGATGTCGCCGCCGAACCGCGACTGCCAGAAGTCGTAGCCGATGACCACGTTTCGAGGTTCAGCCAGCGTCGAGTCTGCCTCGGTCAGTGTCCGGCCGAGGGCAGGAGCCTCGCGGAGCACATCGAAAAGACTCGGCGTGACGTCGGTGCCGACCAATCCCATGTCGTCGAGGCTTTCCGACGTGGACCACGGAGACATGACTGCCACCGCAGCCAGCGCATGGCTATCACGTACATCGAAGTACTGGCGCGGCGACACCGGCAGAACCGCGACCCCGGGCCGCGTCGGCCGCCCGCCGAAGGCGACGAGCTCATCCGGGCTCGAGAACGGCAGAGGCTTGAGCATCACGGCGTCAAATACCGAGAAGACCGCGGCGGTGACCGCGACGCCGAGAGTGACCAGGAAGATGATGCAGGTTGAGATGGCCGGCTGCCGCCGGATGCGTCGCACGGCCAGGTGGACATCGCGAGTCAGGGTGTCGAGCGACATGGCCCGGACTCCGCGGACAGACTCCATGGTCTGTGTGACGCCGCCCAGGTCGCGTAGCGCCCTTCGCCGCGCCTCTGTGAGTGACATTCCTGCGGCGATGTGTGCCCGAGTTTCCATCTCAACGTGGAAACGCAGTTCCTCGCCGAGCTCGCGCTCGGCGCGACGCCGAGTCACCAGACCTCGAAGAGTGGCCACGAGCCGTCCGACCATCATGCGTCTCCGCCCGGCGTCAGGCACCTTGCAGGATGCGCTTCATCGATACGACGAACTGCTCCCAATTCTCCGTCTCGGCTTCAAGGTGACGTCGGCCCGCGGCCGTGAGCTTGTACACTCGGGCCTTTCGGTTGTTCTCGGACGGCGTCATCTCGGAGACCACGTACCCGCCCAGCTCGAGTCGGTGGAGGGACGGGTACAGCGACCCCTGGCTGGCGGTCAGGCCCTCTTTCGACATCTGGCGAATGCGGTTTGAGATGCCCCAGCCATGATTCGGGCCCTGGGCGAGAATCCTCAGGACCAGGAGGTCGAGTGTGCCTTGAAGGAGATCCGTCTTGGCCATGCCGTCCTCTCGAATGACGAGGGGACTATACGCGCCTGACCAAAGGACTGTCAAGGCGGCCGGGATGCCCTACGTGGCCAGCTTTCCTCCGCTCAGCGCTCATCGCGGACGAGCGCGACTGCCGGCTCCGGCGATTGGTCGCGGCGCTGCCGTCGGGCGAGCGCGCGGCGGTCATCCTCTATTACCGGCAAGAGATGAGCGTGGGCGACATCGCCAGCGCGCTCGGCGTAACGAGCGGGATGGTGAAGACGTACCTCTTCCGTGCGAGGCAGCGACTTCGGCGAACCGCGGAAGGCTGTTTGAAGGACTCCCGACGGGCGGGTTGCAGACACTGCGAAGCGTCCTGTGCTGGGAAGCGGCGGATACTGCAGTCCGCCTTCGCCGCTGCGCGCCTACGGCGAGACAGCCTTCGCCTGTCGTTGGCTTGCCAACCGTAGCTCACCGAGGAGGGAAGCAAGCCGGAGGTGAGCGAAGGTCGCCCTTCGACTCACTCCGTTTGCTCAGGGCATTCTCCATGGGCTGGCCTGCCATGAGCGAGCCCTTCGACTTTGCTCAGGGCGACTCGAATGGCGGAGAGAGAGGGATTCGAACCCTCGGTAGAGTTTCCCCTACACACGCTTTCCAAGCGTGCGCCTTCAACCACTCGGCCATCTCTCCGTTCGGCACGCCGCGCAAGTGGAAATAGCAGTTTAGCGTGGTTCGCGCCGTGCGTCGAGCGCCCCGCGCGGCCGGAGAGCTTCCGAGAAGATATGATCCGACGAGCGGGCCGGTTCCGGGCCGCGAACGTCTCGCCCCGCAGGAGGTATCGCGTGAAGCAGGGTATCGCCGCCGCCATCGTCCTCACCCTTGTCGGACTCGTCGCCGCGTCTGCCGCGGCCCAGCCGCCAGCTCAGCCTCCCCGGCAGGCGCCGGCCAGGACCGCGAGCGCGGACGACACGACGGCCGCCGACGTCGAGCGCGTCGAGCGCGAGCTGGTCGCGGCCATCTCGAAGACCGACCTCGCCACCTACGATCGCCTCGTCGCCGACGACTACGTGGCCTACAGCGACAACGGCGCGGCGCTGACCAAGCCGGACATCATGGCCGCCTACCGCACCGGGACGCGCAAGTACCTCGCGCTCGCCATCAGCGACGTGAAGGTGCAGGTGTTCGGCGAGACCGCGATTCTCTCGGCGAGGACCTCCGGCACGCGCATCGAGGAGGGCGCGAAGCCGGTGCCGAACAACGTGCGCTACTTCCGCGTCTTCGTCCGGCGGCAGGGCCAGTGGCAGGCGGTGATGCAGATCGTGCAGGCGCTGCCGACAGAGATGAAATAGGTATCAGGCGTGCGACTGGCGACTCGCGACTGGCGGCCAGACCAGCATGTCACCCGTGACAAGGCCGCAAGTCGCAGGGCGCGAGCCGCGAGCCAGTTCAATGCTTTTTTAGAATCAGACAGGAGAGCGGCGGCAGCACGAGCCGCAGCCGGTGTGGGAACCCGTGCGCGGGCTCAGGCGCCGTCGCCACCGCGCCGGCGTTCCCCTGGTTCGACCCCATGTAGATCTCGGCGTCGGTGTTGACGAACTCGCGGTACACGCCCGCCTCCGGCACGCCGACGACGTAGTCGCGGCGGACGACCGGCGTGAGGTTGAGGACGACGACCACGAAGTCGCGCGGGTCGCGCGCGCGGCGCATGAACGACACGACGCTGTTCTCGTTGTCGTTGCAGTCGATCCACTGGAACCCGGCCGGGTCGAAGTCCAGCTCGAACAGCGCCGGCTCGCGGCGGTACAGCCCGTTGAGATCGGTGACGAGCTGCCGGATGCCGCGGTGCGGGATCCCGTCGGCGAACGCCCACTCGAGCGCGCCGTCGTGGTTCCACTCCGGCCACTGGCCGAACTCATCCCCCATGAACATCAGCTTCTTGCCGGGGTGGGTGAAGAGGAAGCCGTAGACCGCACGGAGGTTCGCCGCCTTCTGCCAGCTGTCCCCCGCCATCTTCCCGATCATCGACCCCTTTCCGTGCACCACCTCGTCGTGCGAGAACGGCAGGATGAAGTTCTCGTGGTAGGCGTAGAGCATCGAGAAGGTGAGCTGGTTGTGCGTCCAGCGCCGGTAGACCGGGTCCTTCTGCATGTAGGACAGGATGTCGTGCATCCAGCCCATGTTCCACTTGAAGGTGAAGCCGAGGCCGCCGAGGTGCACCGGCCGGCTGACGCCGGGGTACGCAGTCGACTCCTCGGCCGCGGTGATCGTCCCGGGCTGCTCGCCGTGGGTGAGCGTGTTGAGCGCTCGGAGAAAGTCGATCGCCTCGAGGTTCTCGCGCCCGCCGTACTGGTTCGGCAGCCACTGCCCCGGCTGGCGCGAGTAGTCGAGGTAGATCATCGACGCCACCGCGTCCACGCGCAGGCCGTCGATGTGGTACCGCTCCAGCCAGAAGAGCGCGCTGCTCAGCAGGAAGCTCCGCACCTCGTGGCGCCCGTAGTTGAAGATGAGCGTGCCCCAGTCCATGTGCGCGCCCTGCCGCGGGTCGGCGTGGTCGTAGAGATGCGTGCCGTCGAAATCCGCCAGCGCAAACGTGTCACGCGGAAAATGCGCCGGCACCCAGTCGAGAATCACACCGATGCCGCG
>PMKG01000205.1 GCA_003157675.1 Acidobacteriota bacterium | reverse complement strand
GTGGCAGGCCGGCGGCCCAAGGCCGAACGAACTCCACTTCGTGGTGTCCGGCCGGCTGTTCCTGAACAAGCTGAACAACATCTCGAACAACTATCAGCTCTGGGCCGGGCTGCGCTTCATCGTCCGGTAGGTCGCGCGGCAGGCATCGGACGGCATGCCCACGGGCGCGGGGACTTCTTCCCGCGCCCGTTTTCTTTGTACGACGCGCTCAGGCCTTCTGGCGGCCGAGCCCGAGCACCAGGCCGGCGACGAGCAGGGCCGTCGTTCCCAGGCACACCCAGCCGACGGCCGCGCTCGACGGTCCGCCTGCCGCCCGCACGACGGCTGCCGCGGCGCCACTTCGAGCGCCAGGGGGCAGCATCCACGCGAGCGCGCTCGCCTGCAGCCACGTGATGAGGCAGACCACCGCCAGAAGCAGCACCGAGTGGCGGACCGTGAACCGGAAGAGCTCCGATTCGTTGCCCACGAGCCCCGTCGCAGCGCACGCGACCGCAATCGACTGCGGCGAGATCATCTTGCCCGTGACGCCGCCCGACGAGTTGGCCGCCACGGCGAGCACGGGGCTCATCCCGATGCGGCCGGCCGACACGGCCTGCAACCGGCCGAAGACCGCGTTGGCCGACGTGTCGGACCCGGTCATGAACACGCCAAGCCAGCCGAGCACGGGAGAGAAGAGCGGGAACAGGCTTCCCGTGCCCGCCAGCGCCATTCCCATCGTGGTGGTCATGCCGGACGAGTTGCCGATGGAGGCCAGCGCGAGCACGGCCGCCATCGTCGTGAGGGGCGCGCGCAGAGACACTAGCGTCCGGCCGAAGAGCCGCGCGCCGTCGGCGGGCCGCATCCGCGTGAGCGCCATCGACACGATGGCCGCAATTAGGATGACCGTGCCGGTCGCCGACAGCCAGTTGAGCGTGAACACCGACGGCAGGCCCTTGCCCGACGCGGGGTCGAGGACGGCACGGTCGATCACCGGGAAGGGAATGGCCAAGGTGGCGCACTCGAGCAGGGCTTTGACGGGCCTGATCCCCCAGTTGCCGACGAGCAGCGTCAGCACCACGAACGGGCTCCAGGCCTTGAGGATCGCGCGCCGGCCGTGTCTGGTCGCTCGCACGCGGGGCGGCTCGCCCTCGAACCGGAAGACGCGAGCCGGCTTCCAGTACCGAAGGAACGCCACCAGGCACACAATCGAGCAGACCGACGCGATGATGTCCGGCAGCAGCGGCCCGAGGGTGTTCGACGTCCACCACTGCGCGACGGCGAACGACCCGCCCGACACGAGCGCCGCCGGCCACACCTCCCTCACGCCCCGGCGCCCCGACATCGTGAACACCAGCCAGAAGGGGACGAGGACCGACAGCAGCGGCAACTGCCGACCGACCACCTGGGAGATCAGATGGTCGTCGAGGCCGCTCACCTGTCCCGCGACGACGATGGGGGTGCCGATGGCGCCGAAGGCGACCGGCGCCGTGTTGGCGATGAGGCACAGCCCGGCGGCATAGAGCGGCTCGAAGCCCAGGCCCACCAGCATGGCCGCGGAGATCGCGACCGGCGTGCCGAATCCCGCCGCTCCCTCAAGGAACGCGCCGAAGCTGAACGCGATGAGCAGCGCCTGGAGCCGGCGGTCTTCCGTGACCGACGCGATCGAGTCCTTGATGACGTCGAACTGCCCGCTTTCGACCGCGATGCGGTAGAGGAAGACCGCGGCGACGACGATCCAGCCGATGGGGAACAGACCGTAGAGCGCGCCCTGGAGCGTCGACGCCAAGGCCAACGCGACCGGCATCCGGTAGACCAGGATGGCGACGGCCAGGGCGACGGCCGTCGTGCATGCGCCGGCCACGTGACCCGGGAGTTTGCGCACGGCCAGCGCCCAGAACAGGAAGGCGACGGGCAGCGCCGCGGCCAGCGCGGATCCGGCGAGGTCGCCGAGCGGATCGAACGTCTGCGTCCACATGGCAGCGGCGCATTATGGACCGAAGCTCGAGTATTCGGAAAGGGCCGGCGTCGTCGCCGGCCCTGCCGTGAGGCGTAAAGCGTGAGGCGTAAGCCGCCTAGAGCGTGATGCCCTGGCTCGAGCTGTCGTCGGCGTCGAGTTCAGCGCCCAGCTGGCGCCGCAGGCGCTGCTCGTAGCCCGCGAGCCATTTCTCGACACGCTCGGTCTGCCGCCCGCGCTGGAGCAGCGATTCGCGGGCCCGCTTGAGCGAGTAGTCGATCGTCTCGAGCCGGAGCTTGATGGCGCCGACCGGCTTGTTCTCGTCGATGTCCTTGAAGCCGAAGTACGGCGTGCTCGAGCGATCGATGATCTCCTCGATCGTCGCGTAGATCGGCGCGTCGTGCCCGCACTTGAAGTTCGACAGCTCGACGGCCACCAGGTTCGGGTGCCGGGCGGCGAACTTCGCCGCCCAGATCTTCAGGTTGCTGCTCGCTGCCGTCGAGTGCTTCCAGACGTCGGAGATGTCGAGCGGATGGGAGATGACCCCGGCCCGCACCTCCTCGCCGAAGAGCCGCTCGAGCAGGTCGTCGTCGATCGGCAGCGTGCTCTGCGAGAAGACCGGGTAGCCGAGCTTCTGCAGTTCCTCGGGGATGCCATGGTTGAGGCCCGGATCGTGGTGATACGGACGCCCGAGCAGCAGGATGCCCAGCCGGTTGTCGCGCTCGAGCGCGTCGAGCGCTTCCCGGGCGGCGGCGCGCACCGTCCGGTCGTACTCGGCCAGCGTCTCCCGTCCCGCGGCGATCGCCCGCTCGTTCTCCTCCCACGACAAGCCGAGCACCCCCTCCCACATGTCGAACATCTGGCGACGGAAGAGCGGCTCGTCCTCCATGTCGAGCAGGCCGTCGAGGTAGCGGACGCCCATCTCGGTAAACAGGTCGCTGTCCTTGGTGAACGCGGCGCGGACGGTCTGCGGCGTCAGCGACACGGTCGGACACGCGTTGGTGGCCCGCGCGGCGGCGATGCGCGAGGGCACCACCTCGATCATCGGGAAGAAGATGCAGTCGAGCGGGGCCCGCTTGTGCTTGACGAACAGCAGGTTGTGGACGTGCGACAGCGCCACCTTNNACGATATTCCCCGGATCGACCCCGACGCTCTCGAGGTACCCGGTGAAGAATGGCGCCAGCGCGTAGAAGTTGAACACCCGCGGGATCCCGATGCGCACCTTCCCGCGCCGATCGTAGAGCGTCCGACGGCGCCGCGACGCGGACGTCCAGCCGACAGCCGGTGTCGGGTCGGCGACCGACGCCGGGTGGCGGAGCTTCCACACTTCCCGGGCGGCCATCGTCACCAGGTTCGGCGTACGCTGCTTCACCGCGTCCTCGGCGGCCTTGATGTCGCGCATGTGCCCGACGTCCTCGGCCGATCCCTTCTCGCACCCGGCCACGATGAAGCGGCGGTGGATCGCCTCGTCGACGTCGGCCGCCACCTGTCCCGCCCGCGCGGGGCCCGCGCCGACCGAGACGTCGATGAACGTGCGCACGCACTCGTTCTTGCAGAAGTGGCACCGCGTGCCGTCGTCGCACTTGGTCTCGAACTGGATGCGCTCGGCCGCGTCGAGGCCGATGAAGGTCGTCTGGCGCCCCTGCCGCCACAGGCGGATGGCTTCGAGGCCCGCGCCGATGGCGCCGGCCTCGCCGCAGTGCTCGTGGAGGACGATGTCCGGCTGGCGCGACTGGCCCTTAAAGTTGTCGCGGATGAAGTCGACCTGTGCCTTGACGGCCGCCAGGTTGCGCTGCGTGCCGCCCTGCAGCACGAACCGCCAGCCGAACCGCGAGAGGTTGGGCGCCTTGGCCACGTAGAGGAACACGTTCCTCGGCAGCACGGCGGCCAGGCCGGCGAGGATTTCCTCCGGCTTCCAGCCGTGGCGCTGGACGTTGGCGATTTCCGACTGGAGGAACAGCACGCACCCCTGGCCGAACACCGGCATCTCGCTCGCCGTGAACGCCGCCTCGGCGAACTCCTCGACCGGGTAGCCGAAACTGCGGGAGATCGCCTGGAGGAAGTACCCGTTGCCGGCCGAGCAGGCCGTGTTCAACCGGAAGTCCTTCACCCGGCCGCCGTGCATCACGATGATCTTGATGTCCTGGCCGCCGACGTCGACGATGACGTGCGGGTCCTCGTAGATGTGCAGCGCGGAGTTGGCGTGCGCCACCGTTTCGACCAGCGCCGCATCGCCGGCGAACACGTCCTTCAGAATGTCCTTGGCGTAGCCGGTCGTGACGAGCCCCGACACCTCGACGCGCGCCCCCTGCGACTCGACCTGGTGCCGGATCGCCCCGAACATCTCGATGGCGTCCTCGATCGGGTTGCCGCGCGACAGCTGGTACGCCTTGGCCAGCACGCGTCCGTCCTCGTCGAGCAGCACGGCCTTGGTGGAGGTCGACCCCGCGTCGAGGCCGATGAACGCCCGGATCTCGTCGCCCTGCGCCAGCCGGGGCGGCTCCCACGCCGGCCGCGCGTACAGCTTCCGGAACTCGGCGAGGTCCATCCCCGACGCGCCGACGGCCGCGGCTCCGCGCCGCGTCTCCCCGCGCCCGCGGGCGATCGCCTCGGCAAGCCTCGCCGGCCCCAGGTACTCGACCGCCTCGCGTTCGCGGCGCGCGAACTCGACGCCGCCCAGCGCGCCGTAGTACTCGGCCATCGGTGGCGTGACGATGAGGTCCTCCGCCCGGGCCCCCTCTGGCAGCGTGATGCCCCGCTCGCGCCAGCGGTCCGGGATGTGCGCCTGCCAGGCCTCGCGCAGCGCGCGCAGGAAGGCGTGCGGCCCCCCGAGAAGCAGCACTCGCGGCGGCAGGGCGCTTCCGTGCGAGAGCACGCCCAGGTTCTGCAGGACGATGGCGTCGAACAGCGACGCCATCAGCTCCTCGGCCGCGACGCCGCGTTTCTGGAGGCTGTTGATGTCGGTCTCGGCGAACACGCCGCACTTGCCGGCGATCGGGTAGATCTTCAGGCCGACGTAGGGGAGGGCGCCGAGCGCGTCGGCCGGGATCTTCAGCTTGGCGGAGATCTTGTCGATCACCACGCCGGTGCCGCCGGCGCACTTGTCGTTCATCGAGACCGTCTTGCGCGACCGCCCCTCGCTCTCCTCCTCGAAGATGATGATCTTGGCGTCCTGCCCGCCGAGCTCGATGATCGTGCGGGTGTCGGGGTGGCGCCGTTCGACGGCCAGCACGACGGCCGCCACTTCCTGCACGTAGCGCGCGCCGATGAGCTCGGCGTACGCGGCGCCCGAGACGCCGGTGATGAAGGCTCGCGCCTGGCCGCGCGCGACGCCGGCCTCCTGCTCGAGACGCGTCAGCATCTCGAGCAGCTTTTCGGCCGGGCGGCTCTCGTGGCGCTGGTAGTCCCGCCAGACGATCTCGTCGGTACGCGCGTCGACCGCCACGGCCTTGACGGTGGTGGATCCGGCGTCGAGGCCGAGGAGGAATCGGGGTTCGGAATCGGTCATGGCACCTGCTGGTTGGCCGACGCGCGGAGGCCGGATTGCGAAACCACGCTTTGCGAGCGCCAGGCGTGGTCGGAGTCGATCAGCTGACTGACGTGGAGCACGAAATTCGCCGCGACCCCGGCGACGCCGGGCGTCTGCGGCACGTGGTGGAACGGGCTCCGGAGTTCGGCGTGCTCGGCCACGTACCGGCGGATCTCGCTGATCTTCTTCCCGGTCGACGAGAGCGCCCGTTCGAATTCTTCCTCGGCCCGCTCGCGCGCCTCGACGAGCACCATCTGCACGCGGCTGTGGGCGTGCAGTTCGCCCTCGGCGGCCGTCTCGATCGGCAGGAACAGCACGTTGTTGACCCGCGCCGCCACCGTCGACTGGACGCCGTCGGACTGCGTGGACGGCATGCAGCCGAATGGCTTGAGGCTCAGCACCATGTGGGCCTCGCGGCGGGTCGAGTAGTAGACGTTCTTCCCGACCTCGAGGTGGCCTTCGCCGCCGCGCGCCAGGCTCTTGTAGAACGGTTCGGCCGCCTCCGCCAGTTCCTCCTGGTCGATCAGGTGATGCGGGACGTCGCCGAGCGCGCGGCACAGCGCGTGGTAGCGCTGGCGGTAGATCGCGGCGCCCATCCACATCCCCAGGCGCCGCAGTCCCGTGCGCATCTCGTCCTTCACCCGGGCGCGGAACCGCGCGCCGCGCGGGCCGCCGCGCGGGACGTTCACGCCCCGGTGGTCGAGCACGTCGGCGCGCTCCTGCCGCAGCAGGTACATCAGCCACGTGCCCAGCGGGTCGACGATGACCTGCGCCCCCTCGTGCTCGAGGAACTCGTACATCTTGAAGTTGCCGTCGCCCTCGGTCGTCTGCGCCCAGAACTCGCCGGTGATCTTGACGATCGGCTTGACGCGCAGCCGGTCCACCTCGATCTTTGCCAGGCGCTCGCGGCACGCGCGCATCGCGTCCGTGGTCAGCCTGCCGTAGATGTGCCGGCGCAGGTTCATCAGCACTTCGGTCGTGTGGCGGGTCACCTTCCGAGGCTTCAGTCTCTTCCACAGCCAGCCCGGCAGGCGCGTCCCCGGGTCGAGATGCGTGCGCCGGCTGAAATCCTCGGAGATGAGCGCCATCGCCTCGGCCAGCGCGCGGTTGGTCGAGCCGGGCCCCACCTCGAACGGCCGGACCGCGTACGCGAAGTCGTTCAGCACGTCGCCGAACTGGATGGCATTCCACGCGCCCAGGCCGAGCAGCATCGACAGCTTGAGGCCCGCCTCGCCCGTCTTCGCCCGCACGCCGTCGTCCTGTTGGAACGTCAGGATGCGGAATCCCTCGAAGCCGGCGTTGCGCAGGGCGAGCCGGAACTCCCCCTCGTACATGCCGAAGCGGCAGGGCCCGCAGGTGGTGGCGGTGAAAAAGACGTAGCGGTCGACGATGTCGCGCCGCGTGAGGCCCTGGGCCTCGAGCTGCTGCAGGTAGCTGACCAGCGCGCCGACGGTGAAATAGGCCGGGTTGCAGAGGCCGTTGTTGCCGTACTGCTTGCCGACCAGGCAGGCGGCGAGATCCATCCGCGGAAGCGGCAGGCACCGGTGCCCGCAGGCCGCGAGGATGGCCTGGATGAGCTGCTCGTGGCGGGAGGTGAGACCGCCAATCAGGATCGTGACGCGGTCGCGCTCTTCGGCCGTGAACGGGCGCTCGAGCTCGCGGCGATAGTGCTCTGGCGGAGGAATGTCCAGGTGGGCCCGGTGCTCGAGCCGCTCGCGGGCCTCGGCGAGCCGGCGAGCGACTTCCGCTTCGGCAGAGAGACGCAAGTCCTGGTGCCCGCCTGGCGGGTCAGGCGCCTCCGCACGAAGTGTTTCCGGAATCGGCCCGGCTGTCATCGTCCCGTCCTCCGCCCTGAACGTCGTGTATGCCAAACTCACCCATTTTACTCCGCATACCCGGCGAACGCGCACCCGAGGCGCGATTTCCGACTCGGCCGGGGGCGCCGGCGGCGGGTTCTTCCGCGCCTCACCGTCCCGAGGCCCCCGCCCACCTGTGCGAGAATGGGCCGTTCTCTCTTCGATTGGAGCACCGTGGCGTCCTACCAATACATCTTCACGATGAAGGGCCTCAGCAAGGTCCATCCCCCGGATAAGACGGTTCTGAAGGACATCTGGCTCGCGTTCCTCCCCGGCGCCAAGATCGGCGTCCTCGGGGCGAACGGGGCGGGCAAGAGCACGCTGCTCAGGATCATGGCCGGTCTCGACCGGGATTTTGCCGGGGAGGCATTTACCGCCGAGGCGGTGTCGGTCGGCTTCCTGCCCCAGGAGCCCGTGCTCGATCCCGCGAAGACCGTTCTCGGCAACATCGAGGAGGGCGTGGCCGCGACGCGCGCCCTGCTCGCCGAGTACGAGCGGGTCACCGAGCGGCTCGGCGAGCGCCTGTCGCCCGACGAGATGGAGGCGGTGCTCGAGCGGCAGGGAACGCTGCAGGACCGGATCGATGCGGCGTCGGCGTGGGACCTCGACTCGCGGGTCGAACTCGCCATGGACGCCCTGCG
>PMKG01000340.1 GCA_003157675.1 Acidobacteriota bacterium | reverse complement strand
CCCCGTGGTGCTGCCGCGGCAGAGCAACGAGGTCCACTACGAGGGTGAGCTCGCCGTGGTCATCAGCCGGATGTGCAAGGACGTCCCGGTCGAGCGGGTCAGCGACGTGATCTTCGGCTACACCTGCGCCAACGACGTGACGGCGCGCGAGCTCCAGAACCGCGGCTACCAGTACTCGCACGTGAAGGGCTACGACACCTTCGCGCCGATCGGCCCGGCCATCGCCGTGGGCCTCGACCCGACGACGATCACCGTGCAGGGCTGGCAGAACGGTCAGATGAAGCAGAACTCGTCGACCGCGCAGCTGATCTTCCCCGTGGCCGACCTGATCGCGTATGTTTCAGCCATCATGACGCTGCTGCCGGGCGACATCATCTCGACGGGGACGCCGTCGGGGATCGGACCGCTCGCCGCCGGCGACGTGTTCACGGTTCGCGTGCCTGGCATCGGCGAGCTGACCAATCCGGTGGAGAGCAGGGACTGACGACATGAAGATCTTTCTCGATACGGGAAGCCTCCAGGAGATCGAGTCGTTTGTCGCCCTCGGCATCGTCGACGGCGTGACCACCAACCCGTCGCTGATGGCGAAGGAGAAGGGGAACCCCCGGGAGATCACCCGGCGGATCTGCCAGATCGTCAAGGGGCCGGTCAGCGCCGAGGTGATCGCGACAGACGTCGACGGGATGATCCGGGAGGGGCGCGAGCTGGCCGCGATCGATCCGCACGTCGTCATCAAGCTGCCGTTCGGCAAGGCGGGCGTCCGGGCGTGCGCGACGCTCAGCGCCGAGAAGATCCCGGTCAACATGACGCTGATCTTCTCGCCGACGCAGGCGCTGCTCGCGGCGAAGGTCGGCGCGGCCTACGTCAGCCCGTTCATCGGGCGTCTCGACGACATCGCGACCGAGGGGATGAACCTCATCGAGGAGATCGTCGACATCTTCCAGAACTACGCGTTCACGACCGAGATCATCGTGGCCAGCGTCCGGCACCCGGTGCACGTCGTCCAGGCCGCGCGGCTCGGCGCCGACATCTGCACCTGCCCGCCGGCCGTCGTGGAGGCGATGTTCAAGCACCCGCTGACCGACATCGGGCTCGAGCGGTTCCTGAAGGACTGGGAGAAGGCGCAGGCGGACGGACAGGACCGTGTGTAGGGCGGGCCTTTAGGCCTGCCGAGGGCGCAGGAACATGGACAAGCGTGAGCAACTCTCCCAACTCGAGAAGGCGGCGGAACTCGGCGGCGGCGAGGCTCGGCTCAAGCGCCAGCACGAGGCGGGCAAGCTCACGGCGCGCGAGCGGATGGAGCTGCTGTTCGATCCCGGCACCTTCGAGGAGCTCGACAAGCTCGTCGTGCACCGCTGCCTGGACTTCGGGATGGAAGAGCAGCTCATCCCGGGCGACGGCGTCGTCACCGGCTTCGGGCGCGTCGACGGGCGGGTGGTCTACGCCTTCGCGCAGGACTTCACGGTGTTCGGCGGGTCGCTGTCGGAGACCAACGCCGCGAAGATCGTGAAAATCATGGACCTGGCCGTCCGCCAGGGGGCGCCGGTCGTGGGGCTGAACGACTCGGGGGGCGCCCGCATCCAGGAGGGCGTGATGTCGCTCGCCGGGTACGCGGACATCTTCCTCCGCAACACGCTGGCCTCGGGTGTCATCCCGCAGATCTCCGTGCTGGTGGGGCCGAGTGCGGGGGGGGCCGTGTACTCGCCGGCGCTGACCGACTTNNCGGGTGTCATCCCGCAGATCTCCGCGATCATGGGGCCGTGCGCCGGCGGCGCGGTCTACTCGCCGGCGATCACCGACTTCACGGTGATGGTCGAGGGCACGAGCTACATGTTCGTGACCGGGCCCGACGTCATCAGGACGGTGACGCACGAGGAGGTGTCGAAGGAGGATCTGGGCGGCGCGATCACGCACAACGCGAAGAGCGGCGTCGCGCACTTTGCGGTCGCCGACGACCGCGAGTGCCTGCTGCTCATCCGCGAGCTGCTCGGGTTCCTGCCGGCCAACAACGTCGACGACCCGCCCCGTCAGGAGACCGCCGACCCGTTCGACCGGGAGGACGAAGCGCTCGACACGCTCGTGCCGGGGTCGCCCAACCAGCCGTACGACATCCTCGACCTGATCCACGTCGTCGTCGACGACGGGCACTTCCTCGAGGTGCAGCACTACTACGCGCAGAACCTGGTGGTGGGGTTCGCGCGGCTCGGTGGCCGTTCGGTCGGCATCGTCGCCAACCAGCCGGCCCACCTGGCCGGCGTGCTCGACATCGACGCGTCGGTGAAGGGCGCGCGGTTCGTCCGCTTCTGCGACGCGTTCAACATTCCGCTGGTCACCTTCGAGGACGTGCCGGGCTTCCTGCCGGGCACGCAGCAGGAGTTCGGCGGCATCATCCGACACGGCGCCAAGCTGCTCTTCGCCTTCGCCGAAGCAACGGTGCCCAAGGTCACCGTCATCACCCGGAAGGCGTACGGCGGCGCGTACTGCGTGATGTCCAGCAAGCACATTCGCACCGACATCAACTTCGCGTGGCCCACCGCCGAGATCGCCGTGATGGGGCCGGAAGGCGCCGTCAACATCCTCTACAAGCGCGAGCTCGACGCGGCCGAGGATCCGGTCGCGCTGCGGGCCGCGAAGGTCCAGGAGTTCCGCGACAAGCTGGCGAATCCGTTCGTGGCCGCGAGCCGCGGGTTCCTCGACGAAGTGATCATGCCCCGGACGACGCGGCGGCGGCTGATCGGAGCGCTGGCCTCGCTCGAGTCCAAGCGCGACAGGAATCCGCCGAAGAAACACGGCAACATCCCGCTGTGAGGAAGCCGCCCATGGCTGAGTCGAGCGGGAGTCGAACGGTCGCCGCGCGGTGCGCGGCGGACCTGCGCGCGGCCGTCGATGGCGCGGAGACCGTGCTGCGGGCGATCGACGAGGCGGCGAGCGGGCGCCGTCCCGCGCCGGACACGTGGTCGCCGCGCGAGGTGATCGGGCACCTCGTCGATTCGGCGTCGAACAACCACCGCCGTTTCGTGATGGGGCAGGTCCAGGAGGATCTGCGCTTCCCCGGCTACGACCAGAACGTGTGGGTGTCGGTCCAGCGCTACCGCGAGGCGCCGTGGGCGAACCTCGTCACGCTGTGGACGTCGTTCAACCGGCACCTCGCCTTCATCATCGAGTCGACGCCCGACGACGTGCTGCTGCGGCCGCGCGCCGTCCACAACCTGCCGGAGATCGGATGGCAGCTGCCGGCGGACAGCGAACCGGCGACGCTTGCGCACATCGTCCGCGACTACATCGCGCACGTCAGACACCATCTGGCGCAGATCCCGGACGCCGGGACGCGCCAACCCTAGAGGCTCAGGGCTCAAGGCTCAGGGCTCAAGCCGTGACAGTCGTCATACCGGCTGTGGCCTGAAGCCTGGCCATCTCCGTGCCTGAGCCCTGAGTCCTGAGCCTTCACGAGAGCGTCCGCACCGGGCCGTGCGCCGGATAGACGCGCGTCGCGCCGTGCTCCCGCAGCAGGCGCCAGCTGGCAGTCACGACATCCGCCTCGCCTCCCCATGCGAACCCGGGCGGCGTCAGGTCCCCGGTGAACACCGAGCCGTCGTCGAGCAGCAGCGAGACGCTGTCGTCCGAGTGGCCGGGCGTGTGGAAGATCTCGCCCGCGATGCCGATCCGCCCGAGCAGCGAGCGGCTCTCCGCGCAGGCGATCGTCACGTTGTCGTTTGTCGTGATCTCGAGGTACTGATCCTCCGGCTTCATGACCTCGCGCATCAGGGAGATGGCGGCGACCTGGGGTTCGAGCACGAGCAGCGGCACGCCGGCGAGCTTCAGATTCTGCGCGAGGCCCGCGTGATCGAGGTGGTAGTGCGTGGCGAGCGCGTAGCGGATCTCTTCGAGCGGCACGTCCATGCGCTTGAGGTTCGCCAGCATCGTGCCCATGGTGCCCGGGTAGCCGATGTCCACGAGCAGCCGGGACCGGCCGGCGCTGACCACCCAGTAGTTGGTCGACTTGTACCCGACGTTGACGATCGTGACCGGCGAAGGATTTGCCATGGCAAGACCTCCGGGAGTAGGTTCTGGACCATTGGCCGTCAGCCGTCAGCCGATTGTGATCGTACCAGTCCGGGAGGCCTCATGTCCCATCGCTCTGCCGCCAGGCTGATTGCCGCCGCACTCCTTGGTATCGGGACGCTTTGTCCGGCCCGGGCGGCGTCGCTGCCGCCGGCGCTCGCGCCGCTGGAGTTCCTGCTGGGCGACTGGGAGGGGGGCGGCGGCGGGACCCCGGGCCAGAGCCAGGGTGGCACGTCGTTCGCGCCCAGCCTGCAGGACCGCGTCATCATCCGCACGAACTTCGCCGTCACCGCCGCGACGGGCACCACGCCTGCCTCCCGGCACGACGACCTGATGATCGTCTACGCCGACGAGCGCGGCGCGGTCCGGGCGGACTACTACGACAACGAAGGGCATGTCATCCGGTACACGGTGACAGCGCCCCGTCCGGGCCGGGCCGTCTTCACGAGCGCCGCCGCCGCCGGCGTCCCGCAGTATCGCCTCACGTACGACGCCGGGCCGTCGGGACTCGTGTCGGGCACGTTCGCGATCGCGCCGCCCGACAAGCCTGGCGCCTTCACCCCCTACCTGACCTGGGAGATGAAACGGACGCCGCCGAAAACCGCCGGGCGCCCTTGACACGGCACTATAAATAGTCAAGTATATGACTATGAAGGTAGTCAACATATTCGAGGCTAAAGCGAAGCTCACCGAGTGCATCGAGGCCGCGGCGGCGGGCGAGCGGGTGCTCATCTGCAAGCGGAATCACCCGGTGGCCGAACTGCGGGCCGTACCCGGCGCCCGGACAACGCCGCGGCCTGTGGGCGGGGCAGCTGGCCGGCTGAAAGTGCCGGCGGCGTTCTTCGATCCGCTGCCCGAGGAGATCGTGTCGTCGTTCTTCCCCGGGGGAGATTCCGAGGAGGCGGCCGACCGGCCTCTGAGGGCGGCGGAGCGCCCTCCGGCCTATCGGGCGCGGCCGTCACGGAGGCCTCGCCGGTGAAGCTCCTCCTAGACACGTGCACGTTTCTGTGGATTGTGGCCGACGCGCCGCAATTGTCGCGCCGGGCGCGTGCGCTCTTCCGGGCGCCCGAGAACGACGTGTTCCTGAGCGCGGCGTCGGCGTGGGAAATCGCCATCAAGCACGCGCTCGGTCGCCTGCCGCTGCCGGACGACCCGTCGCGCTTCGTGCCCGAGATGCGGGAGATGCACGGGATCGAGTCGCTGCCGATCGACGAGGCCTCGGCGCTGCACACGCTGCGGCTGCCTACGGTCCATCGAGACCCGTTCGACCGGCTGCTGGTCGCGCAGGCGATCGTGCACGGACTGACGATCCTCACGCCCGATCCGCTCGTCACCCAGTATCCGGCGCTCAGCGTTTGGTAGGCGCCGCGGGGGCCGGTGCGGCGCGCACCGGCTCGAACCTCGCCCGCCACGAGACCTCACCGCTCGCCGTCGGCAGGCACGTGGCCGTGACGAGCGGGGGCCTCGCCTGCGTCGTCGAACGGATGCCGGCCCCACACTGCACCTCGACCAGGCGCCAGGTCACCGCGCCGGCGCTCGTCGTCATGTAAATCTCGTACGGCTCCCCGCCGACCACCAGGCTGTGGCCCGACAGCACCCCGTCCTTCCACGCGACGTCGATCAGATCGACTCCGCCGCCGGTGATGTGCCGGCTGGTCGCGACGACCTGCGGATGCGGTACCCGCTCGCGGATGACGAAGACCTGCGAGTTGAAGCGAGCGGAGATCGGTCCCGGTCTGAACGAGTCCTTGCCGGACTCGACCGGGCGGCGCTCCCAGAATTCGAACACGGTGTAAGGTCTTGCCGGGTCGAGGCCGAGATCCGTCCACCGGATCTCATCGAACCCACCGCCCGTCCGACCGAGCACGACCCACGACTCGAACGGCCGGCTGATTTCCAGCTCGTAGAGATTCACCGCAGGCGTCAGTCCCGCGTCGAACGGCTTGGGATCGCGCCCGCTCACCTCGGCATCGACGCGCGAGAGTTCGGACGATCTCGACGGGTCGACGTCGTACAACTGTCCGGGCACCGTGAACAGCACCGGCGCGGCCCGCCGTGCCGGTTCGGCGAACGGTGTGCGGTAGCGCTCGGGCCTGTCGGTCAGCATGAACACCGACCCTGTCAGCGAGGTCACCATCGTCGAGCGCCAGGCCTCCTTCTCGCTCAGTTCGATGTGGTCGGGGTCGTTGCGCCAGACGACGTTGTTGAACGAGTTGAACTGGGCGAGGCCGGCGTAGGAGAAGCCGTCGGTGCCGAGACGGCAGCCGTCGACGAGGCCGACCAGTTCGGGGCGCACGCCCCAGCAGGCCAGCAGGAAGCGGTCGCGGCCCACCTCGTCGCGCACGGCCGCGACGTACTGCCGCAGCGCGTCTCCCGGGTCGACGTGCTTCTGCTCGAAGTGCCCGCGATAGGAGTTGTAACCCTCGTAGCGGAGGTGGCGCAGCGCGTCGAGCTTGAAGTACTGCCAGCCCATGTCGCGCAGGCCGCGGTAGATCGGCCTGACCAGCGCCTCGAGCGCCCCGGGCGCCGACGCGTCCACCGGGTGATCGATCCAGTTGCCGCGGACCACGCGGCCCGCCGGGTCGCGGACGAACCACTCGGGGTGCTCGTTCGCGTAGTCGGTCTGCGAGAACGTGGCGTTGGTCCAGATGCCTGGCGTCAAACCCCGTTCGCGGATGTAGCGGGCCGTGGCCTCGAGGCCTTCCGGGAACTTCGCGTTCGGCGTCAGCCAGAGCGCTGGCAGCCCGGTCCCGCGCTGATACCCGTCGTCGATCTGGAGATACTCGAACCCGTATGGCCGCAGCGTCTCCGACAACACGTCGGCGGTCCTCCGCACGTCTCGGTCGGTGACCCGGTCGAAGAACGCAAACCAGCTGCACCACCCGACCACGGGCCGCGCCCAGGTGGCGTAGGTCCAAGGCTCGAAGTAGCGGAGGCCGCGGTGCTGCTGGTAGAAGCGCGGCCGGAACCTGACGACGATCTCACTTCCGCGGGCCTCGAGCAGGAAGGTCCGCCGGCCCGCGGCTTCGGGGCCGGGCGTGATGAGGGTCGCGGTGTGCGGCTGATCGTCGACCGACAGCGCCCAGTCGCCGCGGCGGTCGTAGACGGCCTGGTTCAACCGGCTGCGGCTCGGGCCGGAGCTGTGCCTCACGACGGGCAGCGCGCGGACCGGGCGATCGCTCTGGCAGGGAAAGGCCTCGACGCTNNACCTGGTTCACGACATCGCCTCGTCGCGCCACTGAGGGGACGACGGCGCGCAGCGCGTCCGGGTTCGCGATCCGCCCCTCGAAGATCGTGGCGCCGTCGTAGACGATCGCGAGGCGGCTGCCGTCGACGATCACCTGGGCCGGCGCGTCGGACGGGGCGGAATCGCGGGCCGTGACGGCGGTGCCGGCCGCGAGGCCCGTCAGCGCTGTCGCGAGAATCAGAGCGAGGTATTTCATGATCGCCACCGTCCTCCTGTCGCTGGACCGCAGCCGGGTGCGGCAACCCGCGCCGAGGCCGCAAGTCTACCCCGTTCGTCTACTGACACCGGGCCGCCGGCGCCCCGGCTGGCGCCTCGCGGGGCGAGGGGCGTCCTCGTCGCGGCAAGTGCTAGAATACTTGGCAATTACCGGGGTCGGGCCGACCAGCATGAAGGTACTCATAGCCAATCGCGGGGAGATTGCCGTCCGCGTCATTCGCGCGTGCCGCGAACTGGCGATCCCGACGGTGGCCGTCTATTCCGAGTGCGACCGCGCCAGCCTTCACGTCCGGTTCGCCGACGAGGCGTATGCCATCGGGCCCAACGAGCCGTCGGAGAGCTACCTGCGCATCGACAAGCTCATCGACGTCGCCCGCCGCTCGGGCGCGGACGCGGTGCACCCGGGCTACGGGTTCCTGGCCGAGAACGACGAGTTCGTCCGCGCCTGCCGGGACGCCGGCCTGACGTTCATCGGCCCGTCGCCGGAGGCGATGGCGCAGATGGGCTCGAAGACCGGCGCGCGGCGCGTGGCGATCGACGCCGGCGTGCCGGTCGTCCCGGGCACGGTGGAGCCGCTCGGTCCGTCGGTCGGCCACCCGGAGATCGCGCGGCTGGCCGAAGAGATCGGCTACCCGGTCTTCGTGAAGGCGGTGGCGGGCGGCGGCGGCAAGGGCATGCGCCTGGTTGCGGGACCCGACGATCTGGCGTCCGCGGTCCGCGCGGCCCGGTCGGAGGCCGGCTCCTCGTTCGGCGACCCGCACATCTATCTCGAACGGCAGCTCCAGTTCCCGCGTCACATCGAGATCCAGCTGCTCGCCGATCACGCCGGCACCGTCGTGCCGTTCGTCGAGCGCGAGTGCTCGATCCAGCGTCGGCACCAGAAGGTGCTGGAGGAATCGCCCTCGGTGGCGGTGACCGCCGAGACGCGCGCCGCCCTCGCGTCGGCCGCGTGCGCGGTGGCGCGGGGTGTCGGCTACACGAACGCCGGCACCATCGAGTTCCTGCTGGACCGC
Organism: Acidobacteriota bacterium; assembly: GCA_003157675.1. Lineage (GTDB taxonomy): Bacteria > Acidobacteriota > Vicinamibacteria > Vicinamibacterales > Fen-181 > FEN-299. The sequence continues at coordinate 450 of PMKG01000340.1, read as the reverse complement.
GACGGCCGGTTCTACTTCCTGGAAATGAACACGCGCCTGCAGGTCGAGCACCCNNATCTACGCCGAGGACCCCGACAACGGCTTCATGCCGTCGCCCGGCCGGATGCTCGGCCGGCGCGTCCCTGGCGGCCCCGGCATCCGGCGCGACGACGGCGGGGCGACGCCCGGCCTCGACGTCCCGATCTTCTACGACCCGCTCGTCGCCAAGCTCTCGGCGTGGGGCGGCGACCGCGACCAGGCCATCCTGCGCATGGCGCGGGCGCTCGGCGAGTACGAGGTGCGCGGGATCAAGACCAGCATCCCCTTCTTCCGCTGGCTGCTCGACGACGAGGACTTCCGGCGGGGGCGGTTCGACACGACGTTCCTCGACCGCGAGCTGGCGCGGCGGAACGGCCAGCCGTTCGTCACCGTGCCGGAGGAAGCCGAGCATGTCGCGCTGCTCGCGGCGGC
>PMKG01000258.1 GCA_003157675.1 Acidobacteriota bacterium | reverse complement strand
CTACGAGGAGAAGATCCGGGAAGCTGCGAGCCAGGAAGAGCGACATCGCCTGGCCCGGGAGCTGCACGACTCCATCAAGCAGCAGATCTTCGTGATGCACACGGCCGCGGCCACGGCGCAGGCTCGATTCGAATCCGACCCGGCCGGAGCGAGCGCGGCCATCGACCAGGTCAGGAAGTCGGCCCGCGAGGCGATGGCCGAGATGGAGGCGATGCTCGATCACCTGAGAGCATCGCCGCTCGAGAATACGGGTCTCGTCGAAGCGCTGAAGAAGCAGTGCGAAGCACTGCGTTTTCGGACCGGCGCCGACGTCCGGTTCTCGGTCGGCGAACTTCCGCCGAGCGAGACGCTGCCGCCGGGCGCCCAGCAGGCCATTTTCCGCGTCGCGCAGGAAGCGCTCGCCAACGTCGGGAGGCACGCCAGGGCGAAGCTCGTCACGGTCACGCTCGACTCCACGCCGGTCAGCGTTCAATTGCGCGTCGACGACGACGGCGTTGGCTTCGATCCGGCACAACCGCCGGCCGGCATGGGACTCGGCAACATGCGGGCGCGGGTGGAGGCGCTTGGCGGGATGTTGGCACTCACCAGCGAGCCCGGCAAAGGTACGCTGGTGAGGGTGTCCATGCCGCGCGAGGCCTCGCAAGCAGCCTGCCTTCCGATCTACCGGCATCGGATGCTGCTATGGGGCGGGCTGGTGTTCGTGCAGGCGCTGTTTACCGTGTGGGCTGCCACGCAGGGCGGCCGTGTCCAGATAGCGATGTTCATCGCCTTCGTCGTCGTTCTGAGCGTGGAGTTCGCGCGGGTGACCTTCGACTACACCAGGGCTCGGAAGGCCAGGGCCGAGTCGACTTCGAGGACACCTGCCGCATGACCCCACCGATCCGCATCGTCCTCGTGGACGACCATCGCGTCGTCACGCGCAGCCTGAAGGCGTACCTCGAGTCGTTCGTGGATCTTGTCGTGGTCGGCACGGCGGTCAGCGGTGAAGATCTGCTGAAGCGCCTCGACGAGTGGAAGCCGCAGGTGGTCCTCCAGGATCTCCTGCTTCCCGGCGGCATGGACGGCATCGAGGCCACGCGGCGGGTACTCGAGCGGCGGCCCGACACGCGCGTCATCGCGCTGACCGCGTCGATCGACGAGGCCCGGATGATGGGCGTCCTTCGGGCCGGTGCCGCCGGCTACGTGCGGAAGGACGCGGAGCCCGAGACGCTGCTGGCGGCGGTGCGCGCGGTCGCCCGCGGCAAGACCTACATCGACCCGTCGATCAGCGACCAGGTGCTGCACGCCGTGTCGCCGCGCGACGAACAGACGGCGCGCGAGCGCGAGGTGCTCAGGAGGCTCGCGCTGGGGCTGTCGAACCGGGAGATCGCCGACGCCTTGTGCATCAGCGAGGAGACGGTGAAGACGCACGTCGGGAGCGTGCTCGGCAAGTTGCAGGTCGAGAACCGCGCCCAGGCCATCGTGCAGGCGCTTCGGCGCGGCCTGGTGACGCTCGAAGAACTGGGTCAGGATCGGCAGGCCTGAAGACCCGCCCTACGGACGGCGACAGGACGGCTGGCGACCGGCGGCCTCGCGCACTGTCACGCAGGGCGGCAGTCCCGCCGCAAGCCGCCCGTCGCGAGCCGCCAGTCGGTGCCTACTTCTTCGTATACCCCGCCGGAATCACGAACTTCTCATCCGGGATCGGGTCGGTCGAGATAGCGGTGACGGTCCACTTCATCGTCATGTCGCCCATCTGTCCCATCATCTGCGCCACCTGACCGGTTCCCTCCATGGTCATGTGAATCTCCTGCTCCATCGTGATCCCGGCGTCGGCCAGCGCCTTTCCGACCTCGAGCATTCCTTTGACCGAGGGTCCCTGGCCGAAGGGCGAGATGCTGAGACCGGTGCCGGCGAGGACCTTCTGGGCGGACTTGTACTCCGCTACACCGGGGCCGTCTTTCGCCATCCATACCGCGCCGGTCGCCTTCATCGTGAGGGTCTCGCCGCCCATCGTCATCGGCATGATGAGCTCGACCGTGAAGCCCTGGCAGGCACGCCCCAGGATCTCCTTCGTCTGCCCGAGGTCCTTCACCGACGCCCGGACCTCTCCAAACGTAATGGGCACGGCGGCCAGCGCCTGCAGCGGGTCGTACACCGTCACCTCCCTGGTGACGTGGTTCAGCATCAGCAGCTGCTTGTTGGCGGGGTCGAAGAGGATCGACACGTCCTGGCTCGCGACCTTCACGTCGGAGCGGCCCTTCGTCCCCTTGAGCAGAATCGTCGCCTGGCCGCTCATCGCCATCGGCCCGGCGCTCGTGGACATGTTCATGGTCACGGCCACGTCGGCACACGCCGGCGCGGCGGCGATGGCCAGGACGATCAGGGCGAGACACAGGCGCTTCATGGCATTCCTCACGGGCTGGCTGATGGCCGATGGCCTCGAGCCCAGTCACGCGTCACTGGAGCGTAGCCTTCAGCCGTCGGCCTTCAGCCCTCGGCCGGGCTACTTCTTATTCTGCACCGGCACCGCATCAAGGAGCCACACGCCCCGGCCGTGCGTCGCGATCGCGATCATCCGGTCGCGCGGCTGGATGTTCAGGTCGAGCACGAACACCTGCGGCAGGTTCCCGCCGAGCACGTTCCACGTCGTCCCGCCGTCGGTCGTCACGTAGACGCCCATGTCGGTCCCCACGTAGAGGATCTTCGGGTTGGCCGGGTCCTCGCGGATCACGTTCACCGGCCCGCAGGGGATGTTGCCGACGATGCTCTTGAATGTCTTGCCGAAGTCGGTGGACTTGTAGATGTAGGCCGCGAACTCGTCGTCTCGCTTGCCGTTCTGGGTCACGTAAACGGTGCCCTCCTCGAAGGCCGACGGCGTGATGCGCGAGATCCACTTCTTCTGCGGCAGGTTCGCCGAGAGCTCGGTCCACGCCTTCCCGCCGTCCCGCGTGATCCACAGCCGCCCGTCGTCGGTGCCGGCATAGAGCAGGCCGAAGCGCATCGGTGACTCGGCGAGCGCGAACAGCGTCTGGTACGGGATGTCGCCGAACATCTTCGGGTCGTTGCCGGTCAGATCGGGGCTGATCCGCTCCCACGTGTCGCCCTGGTGCATCGAGCGGAAGACGTACTCCAGCCCGTGGTAGACGACGTCGGGGTCGTGCGGCGAGACGATGGTCGGCGCCATCCACTGGCCGCGCAGCGATGGCTCGCCGGCGCCGACCTTCGGCATGATGTTGGTGACCTCGAACTGCTGCGCACCCCAGAGCGTGCGGCTCCGGGCTGGCTTGGTCACGTCAGCACGGTCGAGGTTCCCGTAATAGCTCGAGGCGTAGATGATGCTGTTGTTGCTCTTGTCGATCGCGTGCGTCGTCCCCTCGCCGCCGAGCGCCTCCTCGAAGGCCTGCGTCGGGATCTTGTCGCGCCCCTTGCTCATGTCCACGACCGCGCGGTAGCTGCCGTGGTCCTGCACCGAGCCGTACACGCGCAGCGGGTTTCCGTTGTCGAACTCGATGTTGAAGAAGGTGGCCACCGGCAGGTTGTCGGTGAACAGACGCCACGTCTTGCCGCCGTCGTACGACATCACGACGCCGCCGTCGTTGCCGTCGATCAGGGTGTCGGGGTTGGCGGGGTCGATCCAGAGTGCGTGGTGATCGGTGTGCATGCCGCGCAGGACCTTGAAGGTCTTGCCGCCGTCGGTCGACTGGTTGAGCATCAGCCCCTGGAAGTAGACGACGTTCTCGTTTNNGTCGGACCGGTAGATCTCGGCGCCCCTGATCGTCCCCTCCTTCTGGCGGCCGTAGGAGTCCATGTCGCCCGGCCTGGCGTCGTGCGCGATCTCGTAGTTGTCCACGAAGGCGTACACCACGTTCGGATTCGAGCGGGCGATGTCGATCCCGATGCGGCCGCGGTGGTCGGGCACCGGCAGCCCTTCGTTGATGGGTGTCCAGGTCTTGCCGGCGTCGGTC
>PMKG01000169.1 GCA_003157675.1 Acidobacteriota bacterium | reverse complement strand
CGAACACCCGCAGCGCGAGAGTTACTGGGGCAACGTGAACCCGGTCGGGCCGCGCTGGGTGTACGACGAGTCCAAACGGTTCGCCGAGGCGATGACTATGGCCTACCACCGCTACCACGGGCTCGACGCCAAGATCGTCAGGATCTTCAATACGTACGGTCCGCGGATGAGGGTCAAAGACGGCCGCGCCGTGCCGACGTTCATTCCGCAGGCGCTCAAGGGCGAAGACATCACGGTCTTCGGCGACGGGCAGCAGACGCGCAGCTTCACCTACATCTCCGACCTGGTCGACGGCATCATCCGGCTGATGAGGTCGGACATCAACGATCCGGTCAACATCGGCAACCCCCACGAACTGACCATCGCGCAGATCGCCCGCACGATCGTTCGCATGACGGGCTCGAGCAGTCGGATCGTGTACCGCGACCTGCCGGTGGACGATCCCAAGGTCCGGCAGCCCGACATCACCCGGGCGCGAACCCTGCTCGGCTGGGAGCCGAAGGTGGATCTCGAGACGGGGCTCGAGCGGACAATCGGGTACTTCAGGACGAAACTGGGGGTGTAGACGGGACCATCGTGCGATCTTGCGATCTTGCGAACTGGTTCGGCTGCGCGCAGAGAATCCAGATCGCACGATCGCAAGATGAGAGGATGCACCGCGCGATCCGCCAGGGCGCCTATGGCTTCCTGTGCTGGTCGGCGCCAGGGGCCGGCGTATTGATGATCCGCGCGGCGTGGGCGATGTAATGGAAGCCTGAGACGAGCGTGATCGCGAGCGACGTCCAGGTCGCAATCTCGACCAGCACCGACTTGCGCCCAAGGTAGTTGAACCACATCAGCACGACACAGGACACGAGGTAAACCCCCGTGGCCGCCTTCCCGTAGATGGACGGGCGGAACGTCCTGACGCCCATCACCGCCGTTACGATGGCCACGGTGGTCACGATCACGACGTCCCTGGTAATCACCAGAATCGTCAGCCAGATCGGAAACCGGTTCACGAGATCGGTGCCGGGTACCGTCAACACGACGAACGTGGTGACGAGGAGCAGTTTGTCCGCCATCGGGTCGAGCCACGCGCCCAGGCTCGTCTTCTGCCCTGCCCGTCTCGCTGCGAGGCCGTCGAGCCCGTCGGTGATGCCGGCGACGACGAAGGTGAAGAGCGCCCAGCCCGGCTTGCCGTAGACGACCAGGATGACGAAGGCCGGAATGAGCAGCATCCGGAGCAGCGTCAGCTGATTGGCAACGGTCCACTTGGTCATCGGAGCAATCCCTCAAGACGAGTCACGACCTCGATCGCTTCGACGCCCGACACCGGGCGCGTGGGTTTGAAGGCGGTGCCTTCAACGAGCGGCATCACCCCAGCCCCGACCACGAGCGCCGCGGCCGGGTAGCCGAGATGGTCGGGCGGCAGGTCGGCGATCTGCGGACGCGCCGCCTGCCATTCTCGCGCGAGTCTGGGCCGCCTGGCCCCGACGAGTTCGAGCACGCGGCTCGCAATCTGCGCCAGCTCGAGGCGCATGACCGTGTTGCCCGGGCCGAAGGTGTGGTTTGGGTACGGGTCCATGACGCCCGCGGCTATGACGGCGGCGATCCACGACGCCGCCCAGTGCGCCCGAACGTCGGTCACGACGACGACCTCGCGGCGGGGCGCCGACTGGAGCAAGGTCCCAAGCCTGATTCCCAACAGCGCCGCGAGGTCACCGCGCGTAATCTGGGGCGCCCTCGCCATCGCCTGGAACTGCGCGGGCAGGCGCGAGACGACCGCCAGGGCCCGCGCCGACGCCGCGCTGGCCGAGACCTTGTCTCCTGGCTCCAGGGAGGCGGCCCTCGCGTATGCGTCGGCAGCCGCGCCGTAGTCTCCTCGCGCTTCGAGGACCTCGCCAAGTTGCGCGAACGCGTGGGCGTCGGACGGCTCGAGCGTGACAGCCTTCCGAAGATGCTCCGCCGCCTGCTCCGTCCGTCCCTGTTGCCGTTCGACGCCAGCCAGTTCCTTGTAGAGCAACGCCGAGTCGGGCGAGCGCGCGATGGCTCGCTGGTAATCGGCCGCCGCCTCGTCGAGGCGCCCGGCGCCGGCGGCCGTACGCGCCGCCTGCAGCGTCTCCTCTTGATGGCGGAAGATCAGCACGTCCAGCCGGCGGCGGACGTCGGTGAGCGCCGGACGCGCCGTCACCGCCGCTTCGAGGTCGCGAATCGCGTCATCGAGCCGGCCCGCCCCGGCGAGCGCATCGCCCCTGCCCACCAGCGCCGGCACGTAGCGAGAATCCTGGGCAAGGGCCCGGGTGAAGACATCGACGGCGTCGCCGTATTTTCTCTCCGCCAGATTCGCGTAGCCCAACCCCGCCTCGGCCGGATAGAACCCGGCGTTTGCCCGCAGCGCCCCTGAGAACTCGCGCCGGGCGCCGGTGGTATCGCCGGCCTGGAGCGCCTCCCAGCCGCGCCGCACGCGCTCGGACTCTCTCGAGGACGCCAGCGACGGCGGCGTCGCCGGAAACACGAAGTCGGGATAGCGCAGCGCGGCGCCAGAGGGCGGCGGAGCCATCTTTGGCGCGCACCCGACGATCGCCACGGCGAGGAGCACGACGGCCAGGCCTGCCGTGTCACGCCACGACATCATCGCCTCCCGGGCGCAGCCGCTCCCAGAGCCGCCTCGGCACTTCCGCCTCGATCCGGGCCCGTCCCTCGAACTCCGTCTGCTCTGCCACGCGCCCGAACCGGTAGATCTGCGCCAGCTTCTGCCGGTCGGACTCGCTGGACAGGTCGAGCGTCACGACCAGCCGGCAGGTGTCGAGGCCCAAGCGGGCCGAAATCGCATCGACGAGCTCCCCACGCCCGGATCCGGTCGCCGCCGAAATGCGCGACGCTTCGGGTTCTCGCCGCTGCAGGCGCTCGAGCTCGGCCCCATCGAGCAGATCGCACTTGTTGAACACGTCCAGCGTGGCCACCTCGGCAGCGCCGACCTCTTCGAGCGTGCGCCTCACCGCGGCCACGCGCCGATCCACGCCTGGCGTCCCCGCGTCGATGACGTGGAGCAGGAGATCGGCCGCGACGACCTCTTCGAGCGTCGCGCGAAAGGCCGCCACCAGGGTGTGCGGCAGCCGATCGATGAACCCAACCGTGTCCGACACCAGCAGTTCGCGGCCGTCCGCCAGGCGCACCCGGCGCACGAGCGGGTCCAGCGTGACGAACAGCGCGTCGGAAACCGTCGCCTGCTCGCCTGCCAGCAGGTTGAACAGCGTCGTCTTGCCCGCGTTGGTGTAGCCGACCAGCGCGACGGTCGGCACGGAGGCCTTGTGGCGCCGCTCGCGCAGCTGCGTCCGCCGGCGCCTCACGTCTTCGAGGAGGGTGTTGAGATGGCTGATGCGCTGGCGGATCTTCCGGCGATCGGCCTCGAGCTTCGTCTCACCCGGACCGCGCGTGCCGATGCCGCCGCCGAGCCGAGAGAGGTAGTCGCTGCCGCCGACGAGCCGCGGCATGAGGTACTTGAGCTGCGCGAGTTCGACCTGCAGCTTCCCTTCCCTGGTGCGGGCCCGCGCCGCGAAGATGTCGAGAATGAGCTGCGTGCGATCGACCACCTTGCGCTCCAGCCGCGCCTCGATCTGCCTCAGCTGGGCCGGTGTCAGCTCGTTGTCGAAGGCGACGAGATCGACGTCGGCCTCATCGCACGCCGCCGCGAGAGAGGCGAGCTTCCCGCTGCCGAGAAACGTCCCCGCGTCGGGCCGGACGCGTTCCTGGAGCACGCGCAGGGCGACCATGGCGCCGGCCGTCGTGGCCAGGCCGGCCAGCTCGTCGAGCGACCGCTCGGCCTCCAGGCGCCGCACGGGGCCGGTGATGAGGCCGACCAGCGCGGCGCGCTCGGGTCTCACAGCGCCTCCAGCACGCGCGAAAACGGAATCGCGCCCGCCCGGATCAGCCTGATCTCGTCTCCCCTGGCGTCGACGATCGTCGAAGGCTCACCACCCGCGACCGAACCCGCATCCAGCACGATGTCCACCTCGCCCCCAAGCGCGGCGATCGCGTCCTCGGCCGTGGCCGGCGCCGCCTGCCCAGCCCGGTTGGCGCTCGTCGAGACGACGGGGAATCCAAGGCTGGCGGCGAGGCCGCGCGCGACGGCGTGGTTCGGCACGCGTACGGCCACCGTTCCCTCTCCTCCCAGGACAGCCATCGCCACCTCAGGTCCTGCCTCCACGATGAGCGTCAGCGGTCCGGGCCAGAAGCAGTCTGCGAGCCGTCGCGTGTGCCCCGAAACGCCGCCCAGCGAGCGTTCGACCTGCTCGAGGCTGGCGGCGACGAGAGGAAGTGCCTGGGCCGCCGCGCGTCCCTTGAGACGGAATACGCGCGCGACTCCGGCGGAGTTCCGGGGATCGGCGGCGAGTCCGTACAATGTGTCGGTCGGAAAGATCGCGAGGCCGCCGTGCGACAGCACGCCTGCGGCCCCGGCCAGCACGCGGGGCTCGGGATCGGTGGGCGAAACCGTCACCCTCTCCACACCGTTCACTCTATCATCAACAGCCGGGCTGGTTTCCGGTAACATGCTCGTGAGCCATCATGCCGCACGCGGTGCAGGTCCTGCTACTGCTCGGTCTCATCGTCGCCTCGGCCAAGGTCGCCGGCGCCGTCAGCAACCGGTTCGGCCAGCCGGCGGTCTTCGGCGAGCTTCTCGTCGGACTGCTCCTCGGCCCGACGCTCCTCGACGTGCTGGCGTGGCCCGTGTTCATCGGCCCGGCCGGCGACGGACGCTCTCCCTCGACGCTGCTGCCCCTGGTGCGCGACCTCTCGCAGATCGGCGTCGTGCTCCTGATGTTCATCGCCGGCCTC
>PMKG01000464.1 GCA_003157675.1 Acidobacteriota bacterium | reverse complement strand
GACGAGGCACGGAAAAGGCGGGCGCCAATCATGAGACTGACTGGGGAAGTGACGGATCGGGCCGAATTTTGTTCGGTTTGAGCCATGAGCGTATTGAACTCATATTATATACTTGATTGTTACTCACAATACTGGTATAGTGAGTTCATGTCGTCGCGCGTGGTGCCACCGGGGCCCGGCTGCTACGGCTCCAGGCAAGAGAGAAGGAGGAAGAACCATGGCAATCGTTCGATGGGACCCATTCCGCGAGATGGTGGACATGCAGGACCGGATGGGGCGCTTGCTCGGCGACTTCTACGGCCGTCGGGGAGCCGACGACCTGATGCGCCGGGGGGCGTGGATCCCGCCGGTCGACATCTACGAGGGAGGCAATCACGAGCTGGTGATCAAGGCCGAGTTGCCCGAGATGAAGCGCGAGGACATCCAGCTCACGGTGGAGAACCAGACGCTCACCATCAGCGGCGAGAAGAAAATGGACGCGGACGTGCGCGACGAGACCTGCCACCGCATCGAGCGGCAGTACGGCAGCTTCACGCGCTCGTTCTCGCTGCCGCCGACGGTGGACACGGGAAAGGTCACGGCCGACTACAAGTCCGGCGTGCTGACGGTGCGGCTCCCGCTGCGCGAGGAAGCCAAGCCGAAGCAGATACAGGTCAAGGTCACGGACTAACGCTCGTTGGCTCTGGGCTCTCGGCGGTGTCTGGCCTATGGCCGGACACTGCCAAAAGCCCAGGGCCGAGAGCCCAGAGCCGTTTTTGTCTTGCGCACACCGTTCCATTGCATGTACCCTGCAGTGTTGTGGTAGACGAGAACCTCACTCCAGACACTCCTCTCGAGAGCTCCGACGCGCCGGCTGAACCGGTCGTGAAGATGGCGCCTCCCGAGAGCCGTTTCCTCTTCGTCGACATCGCCGCGCTGCGCGCCAAGCAGTTGCGGCGTGGCGCGCGCTGCCGGATCCCCGGCATGGTCGAGGGGCCCGACGCGCCCGCCGACCAGCCGCGCAAGCCCGAGCGGGTCGCCATGGAGGAGGTCCGGCAGGGGCTGGTCGTCTTCAGCATGGGTGACAGCGAACCGGTGCCCTCCGGGGAGAACCAGTGACGCTGACCGAGTTCTGGCACCTTGTCTATGGGGCGGTCGTCGGCGTGGGCGGGATCACGGCGTTCCTGCTGGTACTGATGATCGGCCTGTGCCTGATCCTGGACGGGACCAAGTTCAGATCGACGAAGCGGTCGAGGACGGTCAAGAGCCTTGACGAAACCGTCGGGCCCGCGATCGTCTACCTGCCGCCCGATGCGCCGCGCGGGCCGTCCGATCAGCTGGCCGGCTCGACGCGCAGCGCCTCCTGAAATCTTCCCACGCACCCGAACGTAGGATCCGGTAGCGGGCCGCTCGGCCCGCGCTGGAGGAGACCGATGTTCGGAATGATGGCGCTCGCCGGCCTGGTCGTCGCGGCCTACTTCGTGCTGGCCGTGCTCGCGATGGTTGCCTTCCTCGTCAAGGGCGTCCTGCTGCTCATCCTTCTTCCGATCCGTCTCCTGTTCGGCCTCGTGCTGTTTCCCTTGCGCCTGGCCCGCGGACTGCTCGGCCTGCTCCTGCTGCCGGTGATCCTGGTCGTCGGTGCACTGGCCGCCGTGCTGGCGGTCGTGGGCGGGTTCTTTGCGCTGGCCGTGCCGCTGTTACCGCTGGCGGCGTAGGTCTTCGTCGTGTGGCTCATCACCCGGTCGAACCGCCGGCCGGCCGCCGTCTAACCCTTCGATGCGCGATTCGGCAACGGATTCGCGCCCTCAGGGCGGGGCGGCGGCGGCGCCGCCCTCCACCACTCCGTCACCCGCTCGAACGCGTCGGCCGCCTGAAGCAGCGTGGCCTCGTCGAAGACGCGGCCGACCAACTGGAGCCCGACCGGCAGACCCTCCTCCGCGAATCCGCACGGCACCGACAGCGCCGGCAACCCGGCCAGCGGCGCGCCCACGGTGAACACGTCCGCCAGGTACATCTGCAGCGGATCGTCGAGCCGTTCGCCGAGCCTGAAGGCGGGCCCCGGCGTCGTGGGCATCGCGACGACGTCGACGCGGCGGAAGGCGGCATCGAAGTCGGCGCGGATGAGCGTGCGCCCCTGCTGCGCCCGGAGGTAGTAGGCGTCGTAGTAGCCGGCGCTGAGGGCGTAGGTGCCGAGCATGATNNTCGGCCGTGGCCACCAGGTAGTAGACGGGGATGCCGTACCGGGCGTGGGGGAGGTCGATGTCGGTGACGACGGCCCCCCGATCGCGCAGCGTCGCGAGGGCGAGATCGAACGCGCGCCGCACGCCGGCGTCGACGCCCTCGTCGAGAACCGAGGTCGGCCGGCCGATGCGCAGGCCCCGGATGTTGCCCGACAGCGCGTCTTCGTAACGCGGCACCTTCACCGCCGCCGACGTCGCGTCGGACGGATCCCAGCCTGCGATCACGTCGAGGATCAGCGCCGCGTCGAACGCCGTCCGGGTCAGCGGCCCGACCTGATCGAGCGAGGAGGCAAACGCGACCAGGCCGTAGCGGGACACGCGCCCGTAGGTCGGCTTCAGGCCGAGGATGCCGCAGAAGGCCGCCGGCTGGCGGACCGATCCACCGGTGTCCGACCCGAGCGCGGCCGGGGCGAAGCGGGCAGCGACGGCGACCGCCGACCCGCCGCTCGACCCACCGGGCGTGCGGTCCGGCGACCAGGGGTTGCGCGACGGGCCGAACGCGGAGTGCTCGGTGGAGGAGCCCATGCCGAACTCGTCGCAGTTGGTCTTGCCGATGACGATGGCCCCCGCCTCCGAGAGGCGCGCGACGGCGGTGGCATCGTACGGCGGGACGAACCGCTCGAGCATGCGCGACCCGGCGGTGGTGCGCACGCCGGCCGTGCAGAGGTTGTCCTTGACGGCGATTGGCACGCCGGCCAAAGGGCCTGACGCCGCGCCCGCGCCCCGGTCGATGTCGGCCGCGCGCGCCAGCACGCGTTCGGGCTCGACGGTGATGAACGCCCCAAGCGCGGGGTCCTCGTGCTCGATTCGCGAGAGGAACGCGCGGCAGACCTCCACGGCCGACACGTCACGCCGGGCGACGGCGTCGCGGATCTCGCGACACGTCATCGCGGCGAGTTCAGGCATCGCCGAGCACCCGTGGCACGCGGAAGAGTCCCGAGGCGGCGTCGGGCGCGTTCGAGAGGGCCGCGTCGCGTCCGATCGAGGGGCGCGGCAGGTCGGGTCGTTCGGGCGACAGGCCGGTGCTGGTGGAGCAGGTTGGCGGGACGTCGCGGAAATCGAGTTCGGCGATCTGGCGCGCGTAGTCGAGGATCCGCGTGAGCTGACGCGCGTAGAGCGCCGTCTCCTCGTCGGTCAGCGCCAGGTGCGCGAGCGCGGCAATCCGCTCGACGTCGCCCGCGGTCAGGTCGTCGGGCATGAGCGATGCTACCACGGGCGACTTCGGTGCTAGGATGCTTCGTATCATGTCACTCCAGCCTGTGCGACCCGCTGTCGTCGCCGGGTCCTGGTACCCGGCAGACGCCTCGGATCTAGCCGCCGAGGTCGATCGGTACCTGTCGGAGGTGGCCGACGCGCCTCCTCCCGAGAGCGTGGTGGTGCTGGTGGCTCCGCACGCCGGGCTGATGTACTCCGGGCCGGTCGCCGCCTGGTCCTACCGGGCCGTCCAGGGCGGCGCCTACGACGTGGCGGTGCTGGTCGGGCCGTCGCACCGCGCCTCTTTCTCCGGCGTCGCGCTCTACGGTCACGGGTCGTTCGCGACCCCGTTCGGGCCGATCGACGTGGCCGAGGACGTCGCCGCCTCGCTGAACGACGCGACGCCGGTCGTCAGCGAGAACCTCGCGCTGCACGGGCCCGAGCACTCGCTCGAGATGCAGCTGCCGTTCCTGAAGCGCGTCCTGCCGGCGACGCCCATCGTGCCGATGATCATGGGCTACCAGTCGGAGTCGACGATCCGGTCGCTCGCAGACGCCCTGGTGAGCGTGCTGGTCGGCCGCCACGCGCTGCTCGTCGCGAGCAGCGACCTGTCGCACTACCTCGACGCGCGCGTCGCGTCGGTGGTCGACGGCGAGGTCCTCGACTGCGTCGAGCGGTTCGACGCCGAGGGGCTCATGGCGCTCCTGCGCGACCGGCCCGACCACGCGTGCGGCGGCGGGCCGATCATGTCGGTCATGCTGGCGTCCCGCGCGCTCGGCGCCGGCGCCGGCCGCGTGCTTCGTTACGCCGATTCCGGCGACGTCTCCGGCGACAAGAAGGCCGTCGTCGGGTACATGGCCGCGGCGTTCGTGATGTGAGTCCGGCTCCAGCCCCCGGGAGGCGCACATGCTCAGCCCCGCCGAGCGCACCGCGCTGCTGCGGTACGCCCGCGACACCATCGCCGCGCACTTGAAGGGGAGCCCGCCACCCCCGCGGGTGGCGCTCGAGGACCCGCGCGATCACTCCGGCGCCTTCGTCACGCTGCACACCGGCGGCGACCTGCGCGGGTGCATCGGGTTTCCCGGCTCCAGCGAGCCGCTCGACGAGGTGGTCGGCCGCTGCGCCATCGCGGCGGCGACCGAGGATCCGAGGTTCCCGCCGCTCTCCGCGGAGGAATTGCCGGGCCTCGAACTCGAGATTTCCGTGCTGACGCCGATCCGGCCCGTGGCCGATCTCACCGAGATCGAAGTCGGCCGCGACGGCCTCGTCGCCCAGGACGGCTTCCGCCGGGGATTGCTCCTGCCGCAGGTGGCGACCGAGCGCCGCTGGGACCGCGAGACGTTTCTAACCCACACCTGCCTGAAGGCGGGGCTCAGGCCCGACGCCTGGCGGACCGGCGCGAAGATCTCCCGCTTCCAGGCCGAGGTGTTCGGGGAGCGCGACTAGCGCTCAACGCGGCGGCGGGCTCGCGAGCAGACGTCGGAGCGTGGCGAAGTTCTCCTGGTCGAGCGGGTCGACTTCGACCATCGTGGGCCGCTTCCATTCCGTCTTCGGCGTCTCGAGGATCATCGGCAGCCGGTCGAAGCGCGCGTCGTGCAGCAGCCGCGCGAAGCCGTCGAGTCCAATCGTACCCTTCCCGATGTGATCGTGCCGGTCGCGCCGGCTCCCGCGCGGTTTCTTCGAATCGTTCACATGGAAGACGCGGAGCCGGTCGAGGCCCACGAGACG
>PMKG01000381.1 GCA_003157675.1 Acidobacteriota bacterium | reverse complement strand
GGACGCCGAGGAGGTGGCCCAGGACGCGCTGCTCCTGGCGTTCCGCAAGCTCGGCAGCTTCCGCGGCGAGGCCAGCTTCAAGACCTGGCTCCTCACGATCACCTGGAACCGGGCGATGGACCGCCGGCGCCGCGTCGGCGACTGGTTCCACCGCTTCGTCGGCCGGAACGACAGCCGCGAGTTCGACGTGGCGTCCTCCGAACCGTCGCACGAAACGGCGTTGATAGCCGAGGAGTCGAGGCGGGACGTGCGGCGGTTGTTGAGGACGCTGCCCGCCCGCTACCGTGACGCCTTGCTGCTCTCGGCGTCCGGGGATCACACGTTCGAGGAGATCGGGCGGCTGCTGGGCATTCCCACGGGCACGGCGAAGTGGCGGGCGATGGAAGGCCGGCGGCTGCTCAAGAAGAAACTCGTGAGCCGGGGATTCGGGAGCGAGGGGCTCGCGAGCGAAGGCACGACAGGAGCGGGATCATGACCGCGGGTTCACGTCGAGACGAGGAACACAAGCCGGAGGATGCGCTCGATCGCGTCATCGACGAGACGCTCGGGGCGGCGATGCGCGCCCACCCGGTCGATCTGCGCGAGCGGGTCCTGGCGCGCCTCGACGAGACGGCCGATGCCCCGCCGGCATGGTGGCGGTTTGTGCTCCGCCCTGCGCTGCTCCCCGCGGCCGGTGCGGCGCTGGTGGTCGTCGGCGTCGCTCTTACGTGGCAGCACGTGGACCACACGCTGGCGAGAATCGGCACGCCACGGACGGCTACCAGGGTCGCCGCCACGAGGACCCATGCCGCGCCAGCGCCGAAGACGATGACCGAGGGCGCCCGCGCCGCTTCCCCTGCGGTCGCCATGGTTGCCGCGAGGCCATCGTCCGGACCGGCCGTCCGGGCGGTCGGCCAGCGAATCGTTGCGGCGTCGCTGCTCGACACGGACGCCATGAGCAAGCCCGCTGCGGTGGCCGCCGACATTGTCCTCATGGGCGACGACGCGGCTGCGGCGCCGGTGCTGCCCGGCGCCATGGGCGGCGATCTCGGCGACCCGATCAAGCCGATGCCACCGCTTCGCCCCCTCGTGATTCAGCCGATCGTCACGGCGCCCATCGTCGTGGCGCCTCCCGTCTCGACGCTCGCCCCGACAGTCGAGACCATTCCGACCGCTGGTGATTTGACTCGGGATCCTTCCGATCCCGGCAAGCCCGGAGGAGTCCGTCAATGAAGAACCGATTGATCCCGTTGCTCGTCTTCGCCTGCGCCGTTACGCTCACGCTCGGCGTCCTGCCCGCCGCGGCGCAGGGGTCCGGACAGACCGTGCAGGCCGCCATTCCGCCCCAGGCGCAGCCGCCGGTTGCAGCCCCGGCCCCGGCCAGACCGCCTCTTCCTGGCCAGCGTCCCGAGACCTCGCCAGGGCCGACGAGCTTGAGTGAAGCGGAAGCTGCCAACGTGCGGATCGATGTGACGATCACGTACCAGGTCGGCAATGCCGCGCCGGTGAAGCGGACGGCCTTGCTGACAGTCACTAATGGAGGCAGCAGCTCGATCCGTTCGGGCAACCAAGTGGCCGTACCGTCAACGTCGTACCAGCCGGTCATTCCATCTACGAAGGTCGACGATCCGCACGTCGTACCGGCGCCGGTGACCTCGTTCAACTACAAGTCGGTCGGGCTGAACGTCGACGCCCGAAACTGGAACATTCAGGGAAACAGAGTCAAGATGACCCTCAACGTCGAGTTCAGCGCCGTCGACGAGAAGACGGCGGACTCGGCTGGAAAGCCGCCGTCGTTCCCTACGTTCTCCCAGAGCCTGGTGCTGATTCTCGAGAGCGGCAAGCCGCTCATCGTCGGCCAGTCGAGCGACTTCGTGGACAACGTCGAGCGCAAGCAGAGCGTCGAGGTGAAGGCCACGATCCTTCGCTAGCGGCCTCGCCATCGTGCGGCCGCCTGCGGCGGTCGGGACGAGCGACGGGGAAGTACGAAGTGGGAAGTGGGAGCCAGGGGTTCGGAGTTCGGTCCGGGCCCCGGTCCCTGACCCCCGATCCCTGATCCCTGATCTCTCCCTGTCATATGATGGTGGCGATGGACGAGAGCACCCCGGCGCTCCGGCGGGCCTGGCAGCGGCACGAGCGGCGATGGGCCGACAACCAGTTCGTGTATGCCGTCGTGTCGAGGCGAAGCCACGGCGTCTCGGTCGGGATCAACGTCAACCCTTCCAAGGCGTGCAACTTCGACTGCATCTACTGCCAGGTCGATCGCCAAGTCCCCCCGCGCGTTCGCGCGGTGAATCTCGAGCGGCTGGCCGAGGAGCTCGACGTGGTGCTGCAGGCGGCCGCCGACGGCACGTTGTACTCGGCGCCACCGTTCGACGTCCTCCCGCCCGATCGGCACGAGGTGCGCGACATCGCGTTCTCTGGCGACGGCGAGCCGACGACGTATGCGAAGTTCAAGGAGGCCGTGGAGATCGCGGCCGCCGCGCGCCGCCGCTTCGCGCTCGAGACGACGAAGATCGTGCTCATCACCGACGCGGCGTACCTGGCCAAGCCGTCCGTGCGCGAGGCGCTCGAGGTGATGGACCGAAACAACGGCGAGATCTGGGCGAAGCTCGATGCCGGCACCGAGGCGTACTTCCGCCTGATCGACCGTCCGAACGTCTCGCTGCAGCACGTCCTCGACAACATCCTCGACGCCGCCCGGCGCCGACCCGTCGTGATCCAGTCGCTCTTCATGCGCGTGAACGGGGAGCCGACGCCGGAGGCGGAGGTCGAGGCGTACTGCGGGCGGCTGAACGATCTGCTCGCGGCGGGGGGCCGGCTCAAGGGGATCCAGCTCTACACGATCGCCAGGAAGCCCGCCGAGCCGACGGTCACGCCGCTCTCCGACGCGGAGCTCGACCACGTGGCCGATCTCGTGCGCGCCAGAGTGCCGGCGACGGTGGAGACGTTTTACGGGGTAGGGTAGCAGGCTGATGGCCGAAGGCTGACGGCCCCAGGCAACCCTAAAGGGTCGCCCTACACACGGTCCTGCGCTTCTCGTACGTAGGCCGGCCCTTTAGGGCTGGCGCGACACACGGTCCTGCGCTTCTCGTACGTAGGCCGGCCCTTTAGGGCTGGNNCGGCCCTTTAGGGCTGGCGCTGTTGAATCTGGTCAGCCAGCAAACCCACCGCGAGCGCATAGGCGTGGGCGCAGTTGTACCGCAGCAGGACCGAGTAATTGTCGAAGACCAGGAAGTTGCGCGTGCCGGCGTGGACGAGCGAGGCCAGGGTCGTTGGACCCGGCGGCGTGTGGCGGCTGGTAACGTGGA
>PMKG01000260.1:856-5405 GCA_003157675.1 Acidobacteriota bacterium | reverse complement strand
CCTCTCGAGCGGCCGAGCTCACGGCCGTTCTGTTCAACCCACGAGCCAGGCTCATGGCCAGATGAAGCCGTTGTTGATACAGCTTCCGGCGCCGTCGAATGTCTGGCCCGCGACGCATCTCATGTTCTGGTCGACTTCGTAGAGGACGCCCTCCATGCAGTTCTTTCTCGGGGCTTCCGCCTGGCGCCTGGCCTCGTTGATGTAGCGCGGCTGGTGCAGGGCGATCCTCGAGAGGATCTGCGCGTCCTTCCGGAAGATTTCGTTGTCCGGGAACTTTGCAATCAGCCCTTGCAGCAGGGACTGAGCCTGTTCCGGCTTTCCGGTGAGCATATAGCCTTCGCCCATCAGGAAGCTGGGCCATTCCAGGAAGAGGCCGTCCCCATCGGTTGCCCCCTGGGCCTGCCGGTCAGCGCCCCTCTTCAAGGAGTTGTTCGCCGTCTGCAGTACGTCGCGGACGATGGAGAGTCGGAACTCGGCCCCGGACTCCAGCTTGGGTGCCGGCGGATAGCCGTAGAAGTGCTGGGCCTGGCTTCCGTAGGCTTGCTTCACGGACTGGGCGCCCATGTGGCTGGCGATGGCCTGGCGCAGGTGCGCGTCCGCCTCCTGGTAGTGATAGGCGTCCATCTCCGCATCGCCAAGCCAATACAGGCTCCGGTAATTGTCAGGGCTGAATCTCAGGCTCTGCTGGAAGAGGCTGACCTTGAACAGCTTGCTGTCGAGGTCGTCTCCCTTGATGGACAACGCGCGGCTCGCTTCGAGGTCCCAGAGCGCGTCGGCCAGGTTCGGGTGGTTCTTCTGCTCGACATCCTTGAGCGCCTTCTGCGGGTTGAGCGTGTGGGCCTTGTAGAGGGCCTGCTCGGCCTCCGTGAACCGGACCATGCGTGTGAGGACGGTTCCCTTCATGACGTACGCCTCCTGGCGGTGGCGCACGTCCAGTTGCGATTCCGTGTAGTAGTTCAGAAAGTAGAGCGCACGCTCCAGGTCCATTTCCTCGTAGAACGACTGGCACTTCTGGAATTCGCGCTCGTCTGACTCGCGGTTGCAGGTCTCCCTCTGCTGGTCCGACTTCGTGCGAACTGCACCAGGGCTTCTTCGAACTTCCCCTGCTCGTAGAGGCGTCGTCCGACGCGGTCGATGCCGTGCGCTTCGTCCGCGGCCGAAGGCCCTGCGGCCTCGCGATCCTGGCGCGTGCCAGGCACGCTCGTGCAGGGGCAGGTGACGTACTCCCTCCCGTTCCACGTCTGACAGACCCCGGTGGGGGAGCCCGCGCCCGCGGTCGGCACCTGGGCACTCCCGCCCTGCGGAAGCAGCGCCAACGCGAGACCGATCCCTGCCGACGCGATGAAGATTCTCATAAGTCCTCGGCGCTCAGTATACGCGCCACCGTCAATGCGCTGCCCGGCGCCCCCTGTCCTGCCAGTCCGGGTTGACTTACATTGCAGTCCTATGTATGGTGCTGCTACGTATCGCGCGATTCCCGCCTTCGGCGGACGCGCGTCCCGGGCCGGCGAGGTGAACCACGCGTGAACATGAACAAGGACCTCGTTGCCGCCTCCGCGACGCCCCTAGTTCTGGCGATCCTCGCCGAGGGCGACAGCTACGGCTACGCCATCCTGAGACGCGTCAGTGAGCTGTCGCGGGGCCAGTTGCACTGGACGGACGGCATGCTCTACCCGGTGCTGCATCGGCTCGAGCGGCTCGGGCACATTGGCGCCAGATGGGGGACGTCCGACAGCGGCCGCCGGCGGAAGTACTACCGGATCACGAAGCAAGGCCGGGCGCGGCTCGCCGAGCAACGGCGGCAGTGGCGGGCGGTGGATGCGACACTGCGCGGCATCTGGCCCGCGCCGTCCGAGACGGCTCGATAGCCGTCGGTGTCGCGCATGCAGGGAGGCGGACGGATATGGGAGCACTTGAATTCGGGGGCGCCGTGGAGCAGGAGATCGCCCAGTGGCGTGCCTATCTACGCCACCGCCAGGCCATCCACGCGGTCGATGTGGAGGAGCTGGAAGACCACCTGCGCTCTCAGATCGCGTCGCTCGTCGCGAGCGGCCTCGCCGCTGACGAAGCCTTCCTGGTCGCCGTCAGGCGCATGGGCGACCTGGACGGGTTGTCGCGCGAGTTTGCCGTGGAACACGCGGAGCGGCTGTGGAAACAGCTGGTGATGGTCCCCGGCTCCGCCGGCGCGCCCGGCCGCGCGGCGTACAAGGAGGCCGTCGTCGTGCTCGGCCTCGCGTGCCTGGCGGCGCTGGCGGTGAAGGTGCCGGAGCTGTTTGGCCGGCGGCTCCTCGGCGCGGGTGCCGCGTTCTACGCGCGCAACGCCAGCCTCTTCGTGTTCCCGCTGCTCACGGGCTACTTTGCCTGGAAGCGCCATCTGGACGCGCGCAGCCGGCGGTGGCTTATCGCGCCCTTCCTGGCGGCCGCGATCTTCGCCAATGTCTTTCCGTTCGCGCCGGGCGGCGCCACCGAGGGTCTCACGGCGCTGCACGTGCCGATCGCCTTGTGGCTGGCCGTCGGCGTCGCGTATGCCGGCGGCGGCTGGCGCCTGAGCGCCAGGCGGATGGACTTCGTGCGGTTCTCGGGGGAGTGCGGCATCTACTACGTGCTCATCGCCCTGGGTGGCGGCGTGCTGACGGCGTTCACCCTGATGATGTTCGAGGCGATCGGTCTCAAGGTCGAATGGCTCGCGCAGGGCTGGCTGCTGCCGTGCGGGGCGGCGGGGGCCGTCCTCGTCGCCGCGTGGCTCGTCGAAGCCAAGCAGGGCGTGATCGAGAACATGGCCCCGGTGCTGACGCGTGTGTTCACCCCGCTGTTCACCGTCCTCCTGCTCGCCTTCCTGGCCACGATGGCGTGGACGAGGAGCGGGATCAACGTGGCGCGCCACCTGCTCATCGGCTTCGACCTGCTGCTGGCGCTGGTCCTCGGCTTGCTGCTCTACGCCGCGTCGGCGCGCGACCCGGAGGCACCGCCGGACACCTTTGACGGGTTGCAGGTGCTGCTCGTGGTCAGCGCGCTGATCGTCGACGTGGTCGCCCTGGCGGCGGTCGTCGCGCGGATCTCCGAGTTCGGGTTCAGCGCCAACAAAGTGGCGGCGCTCGGCGAGAACGTCATCCTGCTCGTCAACCTGGGTTGGTCGGCCTGGCTCTATGCCCGCTTCCTGCGCGGCGACGGTTCGTTCGCGGCCCTCGAGCGCTGGCAGACCGCGTACCTCCCGGTCCATGCCGTGTGGGCGGGCCTCGTGGTCGTCGTCTTTCCACCGTGGTTCGGCTACGTCTGACGCGATCGGGCATCGCGGATGTGGCGTCGCCTCGCCGCTACTTTCCTCCACGAGCCGCGGTCGGTTCAAACGTGTGCAGGGGAGCGGGAAGGCGATTCATGAGGTGCCACGTTTGGCCGCTACCGGCGCGACGGACAGCACGCGCGTCGCGGGCAGGTGCTCCCGATCGACGATGCGCCCTTCCTTGAACACGGTCACGACTTTGCGGATGGCGCTGATATCGGCGAGCGGGTCGGCCGAGAGCACAACGAGATCGGCGAACTTCCCGGCCTCGAGGGTGCCGAAGTCCTTGAGGCCGCGCGCCGCGATCGCGCCGTTCTTCGTAGCGGCGACGATCGCCTGCGCTGGCGTCATGCCGAGCTCCACGAGCGCTTCGATCGCCACAATGGTGCCCGTGCCGTGATCCTGCTCGGGAAGCTTCGGCGTCCGCGTGAATTCGGGCGCGGCGGCCCAATAGCTGTCGGTGCCAGGCGTGATGCGCGCGCCGGCGCGGATGAGCGCCTGCGCGTTGCGGCGCCTGGACTCGAGGTCCGCGCCGACATCGGCCGCCTCCTTCCGCCGCTCGGCGGACGTCTTGGCGCGCGTCGGGGCAGGCGTCTCCTTTTCGGCCTCGGCTCGCTTCGTCTCGGCCTCGTCCTTCGTCTTGAGATGCCTCTTCCACGCAGGGCCGCCGATCGTGCTGGCGAGCATGGAGCAGATCAGGCCGCGGTCGCGAATCGCCTGGATGATATCGGGCGGCAAGTCGCGTCCGTCGAACAGCTCGGGGTGCTGGATGCCGTCGATCCCGGCGGCGATCGACACGCGCAATCCCTCGATGCTGGTCGAATGGGTTTCGACGAAGCGATTCCTGCGGTGGCTTTCGTCGACGATGACCTTCTGCGCCTCCGGGGAGAAGCCGATGAGGGTCGGCTCGGCGAAGTGGCTCGTGCCGCCGTACTTCACGAAGTCGGGCCCTTTGTCGATGTAGGCGTTGATCGCCGCGCGCAACTCGTCTGGCGTCATCGCCATCAGCTCTTCGCCGCCGCCCTGCGCGATGAAGTCGTTCATCTGCTCCTGGAAGAGCGTCAGCTGGCCCATGACACGGCTGAACGTGAACGAATACGGACCGCCCCAGCCGAGGATGTTCCCCGCGGCGAGGATCCGCGTGCCCACCCTGTCGCCGCGCGCGATCTGGTCGCGGACGCGGGTGAGCGGCACGAGAGCGCCGTAGCTGTCGCGCACGGTCGTGATGCCGTAGCTCAAGTCGATCTGCGCGGCCTCGAGCACGATCTC
>PMKG01000260.1:422-850 GCA_003157675.1 Acidobacteriota bacterium | reverse complement strand
GAATGACCGCGTCGGCGACGGCCGGCCCACCGTTGCCGTCGATGACGGTGCCGCCGACGATCGCCGTCACCGCGGCGCCCGGCGCCTGCGCGGCGCTCAGCGGATGTATCAGACAAACGGCGCCTGCCGCCAATGCCACTCCCCACGAAGTTATCGATCGCATGGTTCCCCTTTCGATGCGCCATCCTACCATCTTGCTGAGCATGACATCGCGTAGCGACATTTCCCGGCAAGTCCGCTCCGTCGCGCTGACCACCCGCCGTCTCACGCCGCTGGCCAGCCTCGTAGCCTTTCCGCGAATTGCCCCGCGGGGATCTTCGCGCACAGGACTGGCCGTGACGGAGAGCGTCCGTTGGCGCTTCGTTCAGCGCCGAGAGGAGCCGCTACTGGGCACCCTGGCGGGCGGGGCCGGCGGCAGGTCGCCATAG
>PMKG01000260.1:0-412 GCA_003157675.1 Acidobacteriota bacterium | reverse complement strand
CGAGCATGTAGGCGCACTGATAGAGCGGCGGGTACGATCCGCCGAACGACCGCCGGACCTCGCCGGCCGCATTGTCCGGCTCGTGCCCGACTCTCGTCACCAGGAAGTCCACGGCCTGTTGCGGCGTCATCGTGCCGAGCTGGTAGCCCAGCGTGAAGATGATCCTCGCGCAGCGGTACATCCGCCAGAACAGCATCCCGATGCGTTCCTCCGCCGTCCTGGGGAATCCCAGGTCCCAGAACAACATCTCCCACCAGACGGCGTTGCCCTCCGTCCAGAACGGCGTGTCGAACCCGGCGCGATAGGTCCGGAACCGCTGGGTCATGAAGGCCTGGAGCAGGTGCCCCGGGATCTCCTCGTGGAAGGCCGTCGCGCGGGAGAACGGGATGTTGTTGCCGCGCATGCTCATCAT
>PMKG01000252.1 GCA_003157675.1 Acidobacteriota bacterium | reverse complement strand
GCAGTTTTGGGTTCGGTCGCCGGGCAGACCGTGCCTGTCCCTTCGAGTTGACGCGGCAGCGGTTTGTTCACTTCGGCCGCCACCCTTCGGGGCTGGGATACATCCGGATCGAGTCCTTCAACGGACGGGGGGAGGTGGCCGACGAGTTCGACCGGATCCACAGCGTCCACCGGGCGCTGCAGGTCGGATCGCTCGACCGCATCATTCGCGCGAGCGACTTGCGTCCCTACGTGGTGGACGCGCTCGAGCGACTGATGCTGCGCGACGCGGAGCGCAGCTAGACGCAAGACCGTGTGTAGGGCGGGAAGACCGTGTGTAGGGCGGGCCTTTAGGCCTGCCGATTACGAGTCGGACGACTGGCGCCTGGCCGTCGCGGACAGCAGCAGGCTGGCGGCCTGCCCGACCGAGAGGGCGCCGCTGAGCACGCCCCCGGCGGCCTCGTCGGCCGCGCCGGGTTGCTGCTGCGCCTCACGCAGGCGGCGCGTGGCCTCCTCGATGACCGCGTCCAGCACTTCGCCTTCGATCGCCTGCTGGCGGTGCCGCTGCCACGACTCGCCGTGCGCGTCGCCGAGCGCGTGAAGCCTCTCCGCCAGATCGGCGATCCCTTGACCGTGCTCGGCGCTGACGAGGAACGTCTCGGGCTCGATGACCGTGCCCGGCCGGCGTGACAGCCACGGGGCCAGGTCCTCGGTCGGGGCATCGTCGGCGAATGTCGCGTGGTGATCCGTGGGATCCGCTTGCGGCGCGTGAAGCATTGCGAGCAGGTCGCCGTGGAGTCGCTCGGCGCCCGGCCTGTCCGCCTTGTTCACGACGAACAGGTCGCCGATCTCCATCAGTCCGGCCTTGAGCAACTGGACCGAGTCGCCCTGGCCCGGCGCCAGGACGATCATGACGAGATCGGCCACTCCCGCGATTTCGACCTCGCTTTGCCCGACGCCCACCGTCTCGATGATGACGGATTCACAGCCCAGCAAACCCATCACCCGTACGACGCCCTTCACGCCGAGCGCGAGACCGCCGAGATGGCCGCGCGAGGCCATCGATCGGACGAAGACCATCGGGTCGGTGGCGTGGCGCATCATCCGCACGCGGTCGCCGAGGACGGCCCCGCCGGTGAACGGCGAGGACGGATCGACGGCGATGACGCCGATGCGCCGGGCGGGACGCTGTCGCCTGAATTCGCGAATGAGGGCGTCGGTGAGCGTGCTCTTGCCGGATCCCGGCGCCCCGGTGATCCCGATGAGCAATCGCGGAAGCGTGAGGCGCGAGGCGTCGACGGCGTCCAGGCTCGTCGCCGACCGGAACAGTTCGGGGAGCCGCGACGGGTCGTCCGCCAGCAGCGTCATCAGTCGCGCCGCGGCGCGCGAGGCGCCGGGCGCGTCGCCGGCGACGGCGCCGACCAGATCGGGGAGCGATGTCGACATGGGCCAGCGAGCAGTCTATAGGATTCACGCAGCAGCCGCGAGGGGGCAGCGGGTGCGCGAGCCGATGCAGGGTGAGCGGGGACGGAGGGGGCGGCCCGTGGGGGCCGCCCTTCGTGTCTCGACAGATGCCGGACCGACGACGAAGACGAGCGCGCTATGGAGTGATGAGCGGCGTGACGGGAGCCGACACGATCACCGGCTCGGGAGCCGCCGGGACGACCGGAGCCGGAGCGATGACCGGGGCCGGTGCGGGCGGCAGCGCCACCTTCTTGATGATCGTCTTCTTCGGGGCCGCCTTCTTGACGACCGGCTTCGCGACCTTCTTGACGGCCTTCTTGACCGCGGCGCGCTTGGGTGCCGGCTTCCTCTCGGCCTTCTTGGCCGCTTTTAGGGCTTTCCTGGCCTTCTTCAGGGCCTTCTTGGCCTTTTTCAGGACCGTCTTCTTCTTCATCGGGACCGCCTTCTTCTTCGGAACCGCCTTCTTGACGGCTTTCCTCACGGTGCGCTTCTTCGCCATCTGTTCCTCCTTCAACGACGGTAGGACATGAGGTCGCGTGGGCCGGCGCGATTATAGCGCAACTCGCGCAATGGAAATCGCGATTCAGCGGGTGCCGAAGACGCTATGTTATGCTCCGGTGGGAAACGGACCGGCATGGCATTGACGAAGGCGGTGATCCTGGCCCGGGGGCTCGGAACGCGCATGCGGCGCGAGGCGGCGGACGTTCGCCTGGATGGCGCCCAGGCCCGTGCGGCCGACTCCGGCGTCAAGGGGATGATCCCCGTCGGCCGGCCTTTCCTGGACTACGTCATCAGCGCCCTGGCCGATGCCGGCTACCGGGACGTCTGCCTGGTGGTCGCCCCGGGGAACGGTGCTGTCCGGGACTACTACGAAAGCGAGGCCATCCCGACGCGCGTTCGGCTGGCCTTCGCCGAGCAGCAGGACCCGCTGGGAACCGCGGACGCCGTGGCGGCCGCGGAGGAGTTCGCGGGAGGAGCGGAATTCCTGGTCGTCAATTCGGACAATTACTATCCGGTTGCGGCCCTCCAGGCGGTGGCGGCCCTCACGGGCCCAGGCCTGGCTGGTTTCGACCGCGCCTCGCTCATCGCGGCGGGGAACGTCGACGACGAGCGCCTCCGAGGGTACGCGATCCTGGACGTAGGGCCCGACGGCGCGCTCGTCGACATCATCGAGAAACCGGATGCCGAGCGCTGGTCTCGAACGCCCGCGGACGCCCTCATCAGCATGAATTGCTGGCGATTTGGATCGTCGATCTTCCAGTCCGTGCGGCGCATCACCCCGTCGCCGCGTGGCGAGTACGAGCTGGCCGACGCGGTGAGGCATGCCATCGGGCGCGGCGAGAGGTTCCGGGTGGCTCCGGTGCGGGCGGGCGTCCTCGACCTGTCGCAGCGCGCAGATATCCCCGCCGTCGCCAGCCGGCTCTCAGGCGTGCAGGTTCGGCTGTGAGCGCGG
>PMKG01000466.1 GCA_003157675.1 Acidobacteriota bacterium | reverse complement strand
GATTCGCTCGCGCTGGCCGTCCGGACGCCCGCCGGTTCGCCGACGCTCAGCGTGCCCGTCCAGCCGCGGCTCGTCCTGATGGAGAACATGGTGGCCGCGCCGTACCAGGTGCTGCTGAGCCTCACGGGCGGCCAGCCGGGTACGGTGACGGTCGTCGTGCCATTCCAGATGGTGACCCTGGGCGGGACGCTCGAAGCCGCNNCGTCGCGGCGCCGAAGGCGGCCGAGCCGCCCGCCGGCGTGACCGAGCGCACCGTGACGTTCAAGCAGCTCGACGGCGTGCCCTATCCGACCGTCCTCTGCCTGCCGAAGAACCCGGCGCGCGTGCCGGTCGTCGTGATGCTGGCCGGCTCGGGCCCCAACGACCGTGACGAGACGATCGGTCCGAACACGCCGTTCCGGGACCTCGCGTGGGGCCTCGCCGAGCGCGGCGTGGCCACGCTTCGCTTCGACAAGCGCACGTTCGCGTTTCCGAAGTCTTACAAGGGGTCCCTCGACTCGGAGTCGATCGACGACGGGGTGGACGCCGCGACGTTCGCCGGGACGCTGCCCGAGGTCGACCCGAACCGCGTGTACGTGCTGGGGCACAGCCTCGGCGGACTGGCGGCCATCTACGTGGGCGAGCGCGTTCCGGTGGCAGGGCTGATCCTGATGGCGACGGCCGGCCGGCCGATGGACGCGGTGATCCGCGACCAGGTGAAGGCACTCCTCGCGGGGCAGGATGACGCCCGCCAGCAGGAGACGCTGAAGCAGCAGGACGCCATCATGGCGGAGGTGAGGGCCGGGACCGCCACGGCGACGGAGCTGCAGGGCCAGCAGCCCGCCGCGATTCGCGATCTGATCATCCGCGACCCGATCGCCGAACTGAAGAACACCAAGGCGCCACTGCTCGTGCTCAAGGGTGGAAAGGACGCGCAGGTGTTCCAGGCCGATTTCGAGGCGCTGGCCGCGGTGGCCGCGAAGAGGCCCGGCTCGGCGTCGATGCTGTTTCCCAGCCTGACGCACATCTTCACGCCGACCGACGGACCGGCGGAGGTCCGGGCGATCATGCAGCCCGGACACGTCGCGCCGGACGTGATCGACGCGATCGCCGCCTGGATCGCCAAGAGCGGCGCGAAGTAAGCCCTTCGACTCGCCACGGGTGAAGTCGAGGGGCTCGCTCAGGGCGACTCGCGCGATAGCGATCCGCGCGAGTCGGCCCTCATGATGGTTCGTCCGCGCTCGGTCCGTAGATCGACGGCACCGGGATGTCGTTCAGCCGAAGGTAGACGGAGAGTTGCGCCCGGTGGTGGACCAGGTGGCTGAGCACGAAGCTGCGATAGACGGCGGCCTTCGGCATCGTGAAGACCTCGTGGCCGCCGGCCTTGAGCGTCCACGGCGTGAAGTACTGGGCGTCGGGCGTCGATTCGATCACCGAACGAGCGACGGCGACCATCTTCTCGAACTTCGCGAGCAGCTCCGCACGCGACGCCAGGACGGTGGGCTGGTAGTCGGCGCCCATGTCGATGCCGTCGCTCGTCAGCGTTTCCTTCACCCACCCGGGGATCTCCGCGACGTGCGTGGCCAGCCGCCCGAATGTCATCGACTTCGGATGGGGCTTCCAGCCGAGTCTGTCATCCGGCACGCGCGAGAGCACCTTGCGCGTGACCGCCATCTCGTGGTCGAACTCCGGCAACAGCGCATCCTTCATGGCCATGGTCGAATCCTCCTCTTACGGATGATGACAGAAATCGGGACGGGCCGCCGGCGGACGACGAGGGGCCGACGCCGGGGCGCAGGGCTAAGCCCTGCGCTATCTGACGAGACTATTCCAGACAGCGCATGGCTTCAGCCGTGCGCCGGCTAGAAGACTCCGTAAACCAGCGCGAAGGTGATAACCGTGGCGTCGAGGTTGACCTTGTCGGTCCGCGAGCCTCCCGGGCCACGGGCCGTGAGCGTCGGCCTGGCCACCATGTAGGCGACCGACGCCGACGTAGCGAAGTGGTGGCCCAGCTCGTACCAGAAGGTCACGTTCGGCTCGACCGCCAGGCAGTTCGAGATCGAGACGCTCGCTCCGGGAATGCCGACGCGGGTGCCATAGGACGCGCGCTCCGCATCCGACTGCGACAGCGAGTTGAACGCCCAGCCGCCGACGATGCCCGTGCTGACGGCGTAGCGGTGGAACTGGCGGATATAGGAGACGCCGGCCATGAACGGCCGGATGGTCAGGTGGCCGACCGGCGTCGATTGCCCGCCGACGTCGGCCCGGAGATCGGACGTGAACCAGTCCATGCCAATCGTGGCGCCAAGGCCCGACCCCCGTCGCAGGCGGCCGACCAGACCGAACCCGGTCGGGTGAGACGCGTCGGCGTTGGCCGGGTCGTAGAACGTCAGGGCGACGCCAACCGCAATCGACGAGTCGGTCTGCGCGTAGAGCGCCGGGCTGACGAGCAGCAGCGCGGCGACGGCGGCGAGCGCCGTCCTCACCATGTCCCGATTCACGCCGTCATCATAGCATCGGGCGGCCGGCGCCCCGGACGGTATAGAATCTCCTCGCCGCCCCGGCAGCGGGCGGAGGCTCCGCTCAGAAGGAATGACCATGTCCACACCCATGTCCCGTCGCACCTTCATCACCTCCGTGTCGTCCGCCGCCGCCGTTGGCGCCATCTCGCGCGGCCGCTTTCCCGGGCTGCGCGCCGCGGCCCCCTCGACGAAGGTCGCCATCGTCCGCACGAGCGATCGGAAGAAGGGCGTGACCGGCGTCGTCCGCCTCTTGAACGCGCCCGGCCCGAAGGGCAAGGACGTCGTCATCAAGCCGAACTTCAACTCGGCGGACCCGACGCCCGGCTCGACGCACAACGACACGCTGCGGCAACTGATGGCCGAGCTGCTCGAGCGCGACGCGCGCTCGCTCACCATCGGCGAGCGCAGCGGTCCGCCGGTCACGAAGAAGGTCATGGAGGACAAGGGCGTCTTCGATCTGGCGCGCGAGATGAAGGCCTCGATCGTGAATTTCGAGGAACTCTCCGACACCGACTGGGTGCCGGTGACGCCGGCCGGCACGCACTGGACGAGCCAGCTCTACGTGCCGCGACTCATGGCCGAGGCGTCGTACCTCGTGTCCACCTGCTGCCTCAAGACGCACGGCTACGGCGGCGTCTACTCGATGTCGATCAAGCTCGCCGTGGGCATGACCCCGAAGCGCCTGATGCGCGAGATGCACGCCAGCGAACACATGCGGCGGAGGATCGCGGAGATCAACGCCGGCTACAAGCCGAGTCTCATCGTGATGGACGGCGTCGACGTGTTCGTGGACGGCGGGCCCTCGCAGGGGAAGCTGGTCGCGGCCAACGTCTTCGTGGGCGGCACCGACCGCATCGCGGTGGACGCGGTGGGCCTCGCCATCCTCAAGGAGATGGGCGCGAACTCGGCCATCATGGACCGGAAGATCTTCGAGCAGGAGCAACTGCAGCGGGCCGTCGAGCTGGGCCTCGGCATCTCCTCGCCGGATCAGATCGAGCTCGTCACCGGGGACGAACCGAGCCGCGCGTTCGCGGCGAAGATCAAGGCGCGGCTGTCGGAGGGGTAGACGGAGGCTCAAGGCTCAGGGCTCAAAGCTCAAGGGTGAAGCCAGAGCGACTCAGGACTCAAGACTCAAGACTCGAGCCAGGAGGCTCAGGGATCAAGGCTGCCACCAATCCAGCGCACGCCCGGCCTCGGCTCCGCCGGACCGGTGTAACTGATGGCCACGCCGACCAGCACGACGACGGCGGTGCCGACCAGGTTGTACCAAAGATAGGAAATCGCGGTCGTCCTGGCGACCACGAGCACCGTCGCGAAGCCCGCGAGCATCCCCCAGAACGCACCGCGACCGGTCGCGCGGCGCGTGCCGATGGCGAGGACGAATGCGCCGAGCAGCGTCCCGTAGAAGAGCGACCCCACCTTGTTGACCACTTCGATGAGCGAGCCGGCGCTTGCCGCGTAGATGGCGAAGGTGCACGCCGTCAGCCCCCATAAGCCCGTGGCCAGCTTCGACACCCGCAGGTAGTGCGCATCCGGCGCCTGCCGGCGGACGTGGCGGCGGTAGATGTCGATGACCGTGGAGGTCGCGAGGGCGTTCATCTCGCCGGCGCTCGCCGACATGGCGGCGGCGAAGATGGCCGCGATAATGAGCCCGACCAGGCCGACCGGCAGCTGCGTCGTCACGAAGGTCGGGAAGACGTAGTTGACGTCGTTGTACGCCGTGTCGCCGGTGACCTCCTTCACGAGTCGCACGGCCCGGCCTCGCGTGGCGGCCACGGCGGCGTCGGCGGCACGGAACGCGTCCGCCGCCTCGTCGATGCGGGCCGCGTCGCCGGCCCGCCGCGCCTCGGTCGCCGCGATCGCGGCCTGGCGGCGCGTCGTGAACGCCCGCGAGAACTCCTCCTGAAGGCCGGCCAGCTCGCCCGCCCGCGGGCTGGCGGCGACCCTGGCTTCGTGCACGGGGTTGAAGAGCATCGGCGGCTGCGTGAACAGGTAGAACACGAACACGAGAACGCCGGTGAGCAGGATGAGCGTCTGGAGCGGGACCTTCACGAAGGCGCTCAGCAGCAGCGAACTGCGCCCTTCGTCCTCGGACCTGGCGGTCAGGTACCGCTGGACCTGGCTTTGATCGCACCCGAAGTAGGCGAGCATCAGGAACACGCCTGCCACGATCCCTGACCAGAAGGTGTAGTTGGTCGTCAGGTCGAACGAGAAGTCCACGGCCTTCAGCCGGCCCGCCGCGCCGGCGATGCGCAGGGCGTCGACGAGCGACACGTCGCGCGGCAGGCCGAGCACGAGCAGGACGACCGCCGTGCAGACGCCGGCCACGATGACGCCCATCTGCTTGACGTCGGTCCATGCCACCGCCTGCACGCCGCCGAACATAGTGTAGACGGCCGTTGGCATCCCGATGGCGAGGACGGTGAGCGTGAGGTTCCAGCCGAGCACGATGGAGAGGATGACCGCCGGCGCCGCGATGATCACGCCGCACGACAGGCTTCTCGACACCAGGAAGAGCAGGGCGGCCAGCATCCGCGTCTTCGAGTCGAACCGCTGCTCCAGGTACTGGTAGGCCGTGTAGACGCGGGCGCGGTAGAAGAACGGGACGACGGTGACCGAGAGGATTACCA
This sequence comes from Acidobacteriota bacterium, assembly GCA_003157675.1. Classification (GTDB taxonomy): domain Bacteria; phylum Acidobacteriota; class Vicinamibacteria; order Vicinamibacterales; family Fen-181; genus FEN-299. Next base: position 4,337 of record PMKG01000466.1, on the reverse strand, counting down.
TCGCGATCGGCAGGCCGAAGTAGAACTGCACGAACCGCATGCCGTCGGCGTAGCCCTGGCCGGTCGTGCCGATCAGGGTGATGGCGCTCAGCTGCGTGGCCATCACAGACAGTCCGGCGGCCCACCACGGCAGGCTCCGCTTGGCCAGCAGGTAGCCGTCGATCTCGTGCGCCGAGCGGGTCCGTTTGAGACCGTCGTAGACGATCCAGACGAGATAAACGCCGATGACGAGCCAGTCGATGAGATGCATGCGGTCTGAAGAGGAGCCGGCTCACGCCCCGAAGTAGTGGCTGAAGGTCCACAGGGCGGTGATGACCGCCGCGTGGAGCACCAGCACCAGAATGTACGTTCGCGTGCGCGTTCGCGGCGACGCGTCGGCAGTCGTCACAGCGCGGCCTTTCTGGCGCGAAGCCGGTCGGCCGCGGCCGAGAGCGCCTCGCGCGTGTCGGCCAGCCAGCGCCGATCGGCCTCCAGGCTTGCTCGTGACTGGCCGACCGCCGGGCCGGTCTCGCTCTCTGACGGCCCGCCGGGCGTGCGCCGCACGCTCACGAAGTGCCGCGGGCTGAGCAGATCGGTGAGCGCCTCGTCCGAGTAGTGAATCGGCGTGCCGATGATCCCGGCCGAGACCTCGGCCAGGACGGCGGCGCGCGAGCGGTCCGGCGCGGCGGCGAGCGTCCGGTTCAAGGCCGAAACCACGCGGTGCGCCAGTTGGAACGGCACACCGTGTTCGCGCGCCAGCGCGTCGGCAAGCTCGGTCATCGTGATGCCGCCCTCGGCCGCCCGCGCCTCGAGTTTCGCCCGATCGAACTCGGCGCCGCGGAGGGCCGCCGCCAGCAGGCCGACGGCGCGCGTCGCGTCGTGCATCGCCAGGAACACGAGCGGCTGCAGGTCGTCCTCGGTATCGACGATGTCGCCGAACGGCGTGTTGTGGACGGCGACCATGACGCCGAGCGCCTCGCCCAGCGCCCGGCTGGCGAGGCTGCGGGCGTGTTCGGCCGCCACGGGGTTCCGCTTCTGCGGCATGATGCTGCTGGGCTGGACGAAGCCGTCGGGGAGCCGGAGGTACCCGAATTCCGTCGTGCACCACTGCAGCACGTCCTGCGCGAACCGCCCGAACCCGGTCAGCGCGACGGCCGCCGCCGAGACGTTCTGCAGCAGGTAGTCGACGGTGGCGATGCTGCCGTAGGTATTGCCGGTCGGGCCCAGGAACCCCAGCAGGTCGGAGGTGAGGCGGCGGTCGATGTCGAAGCCCGTGCCGGTGATGGCGCAGGCGCCAAGGGGGCAGTGGTTGGTCGACTCGTAGGCCGCGCGCAGGCGGACCGCGTCCCGCTCGAGCTGCTCGATGACCGCCAGCAGGTAGTGCGCGATCGTCGATGGCTGCGCCGGCTGCGTGTGGGTGTGCGCCGGGAACGTGGTGTCGAGGTTGCGGCCGGCGACGTCGACGAGGGTGTCCCGCAGATCGAGCGTGGCCTCCAGCAGGTCGAGCACCAGGTCGCGCTGCCGCATCCGATACAGCGCCGCGTCGATGTCGTTCCGGCTGCGCGCCGTGTGCAGCCGCCCCGCCACCTCCTCGCCGCAGGCTTCGACCAGCAGGCGGTTGACGTGGCAGAAGAGGTCTTCGTCGGTCCCGTCGAAGACGGCGCGCCGAACCTCGTCGCGCGGGATGGCGTCAAGGGCGGTCCGCAGCCGGCGGGCGTCGGTCGCCGCCAGGATCCCGCGACCTGCGAGCATGACCAGGTGCGCCTCGTGCATCGCCATGAGCTGATCGAAGAACAGCGTCCTGGCGTCCTCGAAGTTCTCGCGCAGGACGAGGGCGACGTACTCCGGCGCGAAAGGCATGATGTAAAGAAGTATACCCAAACCGTTCCAGGTCGGGCCGCGGCCGGCTGGCCGGGCGCGTCGGCGGTGAGTATGATGAGGGTTCGGGCGATGTGGTTGTGGAGGACTGTGCCATGTTCCAGCGTTCGCGCGCGAAGCTGACCCGCCGAGGGCTGCTCCTGCTCGCTCTCGCCCTCGTGATCGGCCTGACCGGGTGGCTGCGCCCCGCGGCGCCGGTCCACGCCCAGGCGCGCCTGGTCTCGCTCGTCTCTCAGGACAACGGCCACGTCGCGCTCGGCCTCGCTCTCCGCCGCCTGGGCGTCGTCGGCACGTTGATGCAGACGGCGGCGCACCCGGATGACGAGCACAACCAGCTTTACGCGCTGCTGACCTACGGCCAGGGACTCCGGTCGATCGACGTTCAGACGACGCGGGGAGAGGGCGGCCAGAACGAGATCGGCCAGGAGCTGTTCCGCGACCTCGGCGTGTTGCGGACGGCCGAACTGCTCTCGGCCCACCGGCTCGACGGCGCCGAGCAGTGGTTCACCCGCGCCATCGACTACGGGTACTCGTTCGACCCCGAAGAGGTGTACAGGTTCTGGGGCCGCGACGAGGTGGTGGCCGATTTCGTCCGCCTGATCCGGATGCTCCGGCCCGACGTCGTGCTGACGATGAACATCCAGGGCCGGGGCGGCGACCGGGCGCACGAGGCGACGGCGGTCCTCACCCGGGAAGCGTTCCGCGCGGCGGCAGACCCGGCCCGGTATCCCGATCAGATCAAGGCCGGCCTTCGCCCGTGGCAGGCGAAGAAGCTCTACTTCACTGGCACGATGGGCTTCGTCGGCATGCAGCCGCCGGCCGGGGCGCCCACGGACACGGCGGCCCACGTCGCCAGCGTCGACGCGGGCGTCTACGACCCGCTGCTCGGGCGGACCTACCAGGAGATCGGCGCCGACGCCCGCAGCAATCACAAGTGCCAGGGGATGGGCCAGCTCGCGCCTCTTCCGGGCGGGATCGGCGGCGGGCGCGGCCTGGCCGGGCCGTCGCGCTATCGTCTCGTCGACTCGACGATCCCCGGTGAGATGGACAAGGACGAGACGTCGCTCTTCGACGGCGTCGACATGAGTTTCGCCGGTCTCGCGTCGTTCGCCGGCCCGACCCCGCCCGAGGCGCTGAAGGCCGGACTGGCCGCCATCGCGGAGCAGGTGCGGCTCGCGCAGCAGGCATTCGACTCGGGCGACGACGCGGCGACGACGAGGCCGGTGGTGGCGGGTCTCACCGCGCTGAGGGCGCTCAGGTCGCAGCTCGGCTCCATGGGGCTTCCCGAGAGCGCCCGGTTCGAGATCGACTTCCGCCTGAAGATCAAGGAGACCGAATACGAGGATGCGGCGCTGAAATCGGCGGGGCTCGCGTTCGAGGCGCTGGCTGACGACGGCCTGGTCGTCGCGGGCCAGCCGGTGAAGCTCTCGTTCGCCGTTGTGGACAGGGGACCTGCGGACGTCGGCGTCGGCAGCGTCAGCGTGACCGGCTTCGCGCAGGCGGCGGGCTGCGCCGCCGGGACGGCGAAGGCGCACGGCGTATTCGCCTGCGCCGCGGACGCCCGGGTCCCGGCCGACGCGCGGCTCACCGAGCCCTACTGGACCGACCAGTACTGGGACACGCGGCCGCCGAAGGCCGCGCTCAATATCTTCGCGCCCGACGTCGAATTCGGCCTGCCGTTCCGTCCGTCCCCCTTCCGCGCGGCGTTCCACGTGCGCATCGGCGGCGCGGAAGTCGTGCACGAGCAGGCGATCCAGTATCGGTACGCCAGGGACACTTTCGTCGGTGAGAAGCGGATGGAGCTGAACGTCGTGCCCGCCTTCTCGGTGAAGACGACGCCGGAGACGGCCGTGATTCCGGCCGTCCGGGCGGCGGGGGCGAAACCGATCGAGCGGGAGATGTTCGTCTCGGTGACGAGCGGCCTCAAGGGCGAGGCGCAGGCCAAGATCGCGCTCGACCTGCCGATGGGCTGGACCGCCCAGCCCGCGACCGCGGCGCTCAGCTTCTCGAACGAAGACGAATCGATGACCGCCCGGTTCCGGCTCGTGGTGCCGGCGTCGGTGAAGACCGGCGCGTACCAGGTTCGCGCGGTGGTCACCTCGCCCGCGACCGGCGCGACGACGTTCGGCAGCGGCTACCAGGAGATCGACTATCCGCACATCGAACGGCGACAGGTCATCAAGCCGGCGGAGACGGACCTCGAGGTGATCGACGTCCGGACGATTCCCGACCTGAAGGTCGGCTACATCGTCGGCGCGGGCGACCAAGTGCCGCCGGCGCTCGAGCAGCTCGGGGCCCGCGTGAGCTTCATCCAGCCCGACGAACTCGGGTGGGGCGACCTGTCACGGTACGACGTGATCATGACCGGCGTCCGCGCGTACCTGAAGCGGAGCGACCTGCGCGCCTACAACCGACGCCTCATCGACTTCGCCGAACGGGGCGGGACGGTCATCGTGCAGTACAACAAGATGGAGTTCAAC
>PMKG01000177.1 GCA_003157675.1 Acidobacteriota bacterium | reverse complement strand
GCCGGCGACGCCGAGCCAGAGCAGGTGGCTGTGCACGCGCTCGAGCTCGGCGACCAGCACCCGGATCGCCTGCGCGCGGGGCGGCGCCTGCACGCCGGCCAGCGCCTCGACGCCGAGCGCGTAGGCCGTAGCGTGGACGTGCGAGCAGATCCCGCAGATCCGCTCGAGCATGTACATCGCCTGCGCCCAGTTCTGCTGCTCGACCNNTCGCCGTCCACGGTGATCTCGAAATGCCCCGGCTCCTTGAGCGCCGGGTGCTGCGGCCCGATCGGCACCACGAACTTCCTGCGACCGTCCTGCTGAGTCTCCATCGCGTCCTCGCTGGCGGGCGCGCAGCCCGCCGTCCACCCTTACCGACTTCCAGTCCGACCGACGCCCGCGAAGCCGCCTAGGCGCCGAGGCCCTCGAAGGCCTTCCTCAACGGATACACACCGTCCGGCCAGTCGTCGGGCAGAAGCAATCGGGCCGGGTCCGGCGTGTCCTCGATGACGAAACCGAACATCTCGATGAGTTCCCGCTCGTAGAGCGTGGCCGAGGGGATGAGCGGGCAAATCGACGGAAGCCGCGGATCGTGATACGGCACGCTCACCCGAAGCGTGGCGACCGCCGCCCCGTTGACGAATTGATAGAGCGCCTCCAGGCGGTCCTCGACCGGGCCGGCGGGTGCCGCGGACGCCGCCGCCTCTCCGGGCTTCGGCGCCGCCTTCGGCGTCTTGGGCCACGGATGATCGAGGCCGGTGATGGCGGCGAGGTATCCCCACCGCCCGTCCACGAGCGCCTTCACCGCGGCCGTCAGGTTCTCGGGATGAATCACGGCGTCCACCCGGCCGGGCGCGTGCGCGGCCGCGCCGACCGTATACGGCTGGAGCAGCGCTTCGGCTGTGACGAGATTCTGCTGCGTATCCATGTCGTTGTCCTCACACCTCGGCGGGGGCCGTCGCCGCGCTCGGCGCCGGCTGCTTCAAGCTGTTGAGCAGGGCGACGATGCCGTAGATGATCGCCTCGGGTCGCGGCGGGCAGCCGGGCACGAAGGCGTTCACCGGAATGACGTCCGCCAGGCTGCCGACGACGTTGTAGCAGCCCTGGAAGGCGCCACCGGAGATGCCGCACGACCCGACCGCGACGACGAACTTCGGGTCCGGCATCTGCTCGTAGATCCGCACGAGCCGGTCGCGCGATTGCCTGGTCACCGGGCCGGTGCAGATCAGCACGTCGGCGTGCCGCGGACTGCCTTGGAGCTTGATGCCGAACCGCTCGATGTCGTAGCGCGGCGTCAGCGTGGCCAGGATCTCGATGTCGCATCCATTGCACGAACCGCTGTTGAAGTGGTTCGCGAACGGCGAATTGATCCGGGCCCAGGTCTTCAGCGGGTTCATGATCGCGTCGAGCAGCGACACTTTCGCCATACCACGCTCCTATCCGAGAATGAGCGCCACGAGCGCCACGAGAAGTCCGCCCAGGTAGACGACCGCCGGCGCGGGCAGCCGGCCGATTGACAGGACCAGCGTCGCGAGGTGCACCACGGCGAAGAACAGCGCGATCAGGAAGAACGGCTGATAGCCCGGCGCCGCTTCGAACGTCGGCGACGCCTCGCCGCTGCCGTAGACGCTCGTCTTGGCGGCGCTGGCATTGGCCGGCCCCGCCAGCAGCCGGCCGAAGCCCAGCAGCACCAGCACCAGCGGGATGTATGCGAGGAACGCGAATGGGGGAGTGAGAAGGAGATTCATGGATGTCTCTCAATGCGCTCGGCATCCAGGGCAGGGGTTCCGGGCGTGCGTGAGCCCTGAGCCTTGAGCCCTGAGCCATTCCTAGAAACGCGCCAGCGCCCCGACACCGCCGAAGATCGACACCAGGTGCACCGCCGCCGGGTGCGTGATCGCGTCCACCAGACCCGGCCAGAAGCCGAGCACGATGACCAGGATCGTCATCACCGCCAGCGGCGCCCCCATCAGCACGGATACCGACCGGCCGGCCGCCACGGCGGCCGACGGCTCGTGCCGGTACATCCGGTTCACCAGGGGCGCGTAATACGCCAGCGACAGCACGCTGTTGATGGCCGCGAAGATCACCAGGATCTCGACCGCGGCGCTCCTGGTCTCGAAGCCGGCCACGAAGATCTGCCACTTGGACATGAACCCCGACAGCGGCGGCAGGCCGCCCAGGGCGAGCACCGCGATGGTCAGCGCCAGCGCGGTCAGCGGGTACTTGCCCGCCGCGCCGTTCAGGTCGTCGATCATCAGCGGGTCGTGGCTGCCGCGCGAGATGTGGAGGGCATAGAGCAGCGCACCCGCCGCCATGAAGGCGAGCCCCTTCATCAGCGCGTGGTTGAGCAGGTGGAAGAATCCGCCGGCCGCGCCGTTCGCGATCCCGTAGCCCACCGCCACGCCGAAGCCGATGAGCATGTAACCGAGGTGACTGACCGACGAGTAGGCGAACATCCGCTTGACCTGCGTCTGCCGGAGCGCCATCAGGTTGCCGACCACCATGTTGAGCGCGCCGAAGGCCAGCAGCATCGCGCCCCAGCTCGCGCTCATCGGCGCCAGGCAGCCGAGCGCGCGGAGCATCGCCACCAGCCCCGCTTCGATCACCACGCCCGACAGCATGGCGCTGATGCCGCTCGGCGCCTGTGAATGGGCGTCGGGCAGCCAGGTGTGGAGCGGGACGAGCGCGGCCTTGACGCCGAAGCCGATGAGGAACAGCGCGCCCGCCGCGGCGAGCGGCAGAGGCAGCGGCAGCGGGCCGGCCACCGCGGCAGCCACCTGCGACAGCTCCAGCGTTCCGGTGCGCGCGAACACCAGCGCGATGCCGATCAGCACGAACGCCGAGCCGACCGCCGACTGCACCAGGTACTTCACGCCGGCCTCGAGCGCGCCGCGCTGCTCGCGGTAGAAGGCCACGAGCAGGAAGGAGGTGACGGCCATCGCCTCGAACCAGACCCACAGGTTGAACAGGTCGTTCGCGCACCCGAGGCCGACCATCGTTCCGGCCATCGACACCAGCAGGGCGTAGTGCTTCTCCTCGCCCTCCTCACGCCGCATGTACGGCATCGAGAAGATCGACACGAGGAAGGTGAGCGCCAGCACGGTGCCGGCGAGGATGAGGCCGACGCCGTCCATCCGCAGCGAGATCGCGCCCACCTGGAGCGAGACCGACCCGGCGCGGAGCACCGCTTCGCCGGTGTAATAGAGCGGGACCAACGTGGCGGCCAGCGCGACAGCCGCCAGCCACCGCGCCGGGGCCGCTGACTTCCCGAGACGGAAGCTCGCGCGCCCCGCGAGATAGATGACGGGCGACGCCAGGAGGGGCAGGAGGAGCAGCCAGGTCAGTGCCAGTGTGGGATTCATACGACTCAGGCTCCCCCGAGCGCCAGGATGGCCAGCACGGCGACCAGCCCGACGAGAATGGCGAAGACGTTCCAGTTCAAGACGCCGTTGTGCGTCGTCCGGAGCGACTCGGCCGACGCGACGGTGGCGGAGACGATGCCCCGATTGATGGCCTCGAAGCCGAAGCTGTTCGATGCCATGGTGCCGATGCCGCGGAGCGCGCGGGCCAGGCCCGAGAGGCTCTCACGACGCCACCAGGCCAGCAGTCCGAGCGCCACGACGGCCAGCGCGACGAACGTCGTGGGCGCCGTGAGGATGCCGAGCAGCACCTGACCGGTCGTTCCGACCTCGTGCCCCTCGCCGAGCGCCCGGCCGAGGAACCCGCCGAACGGCCCGGCCAGGAGATAGGTCGTGAGCGTGCCGAGGGCGAGCGGCACCAGCGCGATCTTCATCGCCGGTCCCGCGTCGTGCACGTGTCCGTGACCCTTCGGCTCGCCGTAGAACACCATCGAGAGGAACCGGAGCGTGTAGAGCGCGGTCAGGCCCGCGCCGACGACCATGAACGCCCACGCCCACGCCGGCCCGCCTTCGCGGCCGGCCTCGAGCACCAGCTCCTTGCTCCAGAAACCGTTGAAGAACAGCGGGATGCCGGCGAGCGCCAGGCCGCCGATAATCATCACGACCTTCACGACAGGCATCTGCTTGCCGAGCCCGCCCATCTCGCGCATGTCACGCGTGTGCACGGCGTGAATGACGGCGCCGGCCGACAGGAAGAGCAGGGCCTTGAAGACGGCGTGCGAGAGCAGGTGGAACTGGCTGGCGAAGATGCCGCCGGTACCGACCGCGTAGACCATGTAGCCGAGCTGGCTGACGGTCGAGTAGGCCAGCACCCGCTTGAGGTCGTTCGAGACGAGGGCCATCACCGCCGCCATCAGCGCCGTCACCGCGCCGACGACGACCACCGCGAGCTTCCAGTGCGGCACCGCCTCGAAGGCCGGGTAGAACCTCGCCAGCAGGTAGACGCCCGCGTTCACCATCGTTGCGGCGTGAATGAGAGCGCTGACCGGCGTCGGCGCCTCCATCGCGTCGGGAAGCCATGTCTGGAACGGGAACTGCGCCGACTTGGCCGCGGCGGCCACCAGGAAGCCGAACGCCATCACCGCGAGGACGTCTGCGGGCAGCGTCGAGGCTGTGGCGAGGAAGGTCGGCACGTCGTAGCTGCCCTGGTAGACGTAGAGCAGCAGGGCGCCGGCCAGCAGGCCGATGCCGCCGACCTGCGTCACGATGAGCGCCTTGATGCCGGCGGCCACCGCCTTCGGATCGTCGTTATAGAAGGAAATCAGCGCGTAGGAGCAGAGTGCCGTGATCTCCCAGAAGACGAAGATCAGCAGGAGATTGCTCGAGAGGACCAGGCCGACCATCGAGCCGATGAAGAAGAGCACGTACGAGTAGTAGCGCCCGAGCTGGCGCTCGCCCTTCATGTAATCGACCGAGAAGATGACGGCCAGGCTGCCGATGACCGTGGCGACGACGGCGAGGAACACCGCAAGGCCGTCGGGGAGGAAGGTGAGGTGCCCGAAGGCCGAGCCGAGCGGCAGGTCGAGCACGTTGGCATCGGTCTTCTGCGGAATCATCGCGACGGCGGCGACGGCCCCGGCGAGCGCGAAGACGACCGCGGAGGCGTGCTGCGCCGCCGGCCTGCGGTCCCCGATCAGCCGGACCACGACCGCGCCAATCCAGGGCAGGCCGATCGAGAGAAGCGCGAGGGTACCGATGGTCATCATCGCGCTACCTCCTCAGCGTCGACAGCGCCTGGAGGTCCAGGGTGCCGAACTGCCGCCGGACCTGGACCGCGAGGGCCAGGGCGACGACCGAAACGATCGTGTCGGCCACGATCACCGTGAGCGCCATGCTCTGTCCGATCTGGATCTGCCCGGCGAGCCGCCCGGCGAGAACCAGCGCGAGCATTGCGCCCTTGACGAGAATCTGCAGGCCGACGACGGCCTTGATGAGGTTGCGGGTGACGAGCAGGCCGAGCAGGCCGGTGCCAAGCAGGCCCAGCACGCCGACGGCCGCCAGCAGGGGAAGCGAGAGCGACATCACCTATGACTCCTTCCCGGCGCGCGTCCGCCGCTCGGCGAACAGGCCCAGCACGGCCAGCACGCCGCCGATGATCAGGACGACCTGGAGCACGGCGTCGAGGCCGCGCTGCTCCCAGAGCACCGTGGGGAAGTGGACCGCCTGGCCCGGCGCCGCCGGCGTGCGCAGCGCGGGCAGGACCATCGTGGCTGCGAGCCCGACGGCGCACAGCACCCCGAGCGCCGCCAGCGGCCTGGGGACGAGCGACCGGAGCGCCACGGGCGGTTCTTCGCCGGCGATGTTGATGGCGAAGACGAACAGCACCGTGACGAGCCCGGTACCTACACTTAGTTCGATGACTGCCAACTGGTGCGCCCCGTACAGGTACAGTACCAGGGCAGTCAGTGCACTGACTCCCGCCAGCCAGAGGGCGCTGGCAATCAGTCCCCGGGCGCGGAT
>PMKG01000299.1 GCA_003157675.1 Acidobacteriota bacterium | reverse complement strand
CGGCGACAAGCGGATCAAGGCGGACCACGGCGGCGGCATCGAGTGGACGATCAAGGACGGGATCCCGTACCACGTCCCCACGCTGATGAAGGAAGTGAAGGACATGGTGGCGGCCGCGAGGGCGGAGAGAGCCAAGAAGAAGTAGGCTCAGGGCTCAAGGCTCAGGGCGGGCAGCGGATCACGGTCGGAGGACGGGGAGCGGCGCGGCGGGCAGCGGACAGGACCGTGTGTAGGGCGGGCCTTCAGGCCTGCCGAGACGACGAAGTACAATATCGGGCCATGGCACAGTTGCCGCACGGTCAGATCGCGGTCGTCGATTTTGGCGGCCAGTACGCGCACCTCATCGCCACCAAGGTCCGCCGCCTGCGCGTGCTCGCCGAGATCCGCCAGCCCGACGACCCCGTCGAGATGTTCGCCGGCTACCGGGGGATCATCCTGTCGGGCAGCCCGAGCTTTTCGGCCTTCGGCGAGGACTCCGGGTACACCAAGGCGATCTACGACCTCGACATCCCGATTCTCGGGTTCTGTTTCGGCCACCAGGAAATCGCCAAACACTACGGCGGCGAGGTCGTGCACGGCGGACGCGAGTGGGGACGCGCGAGCCTGCACATTGCCCACGATCACCCGCTCTTCCGGGGCCTGTCGCCGATCGAACCGGTGTTCATGAGCCACTACGACTCGGTGGTCCGCGTCGGCGACGGGTTCGAGGAACTCGGCTACACGGTGCTCGGCGAGAGCGAGGGCGGCGGACACCGCTTCGCGGCGATCGGCTCGGATCGCCTCCGCCGCTACGGCTTCCAGTTCCACCCGGAGGTGGACGACACGGTCCACGGTCACGAGATGATCGCCAATTTCGTCCTCGGCATCTGCGGCTGCACGCCGTCGTGGACGATGGAGCGGTACCTCGAGGAACAGGTCGAGCGCGTGCGCGCGGAGGTCGGCGACCGGTCGGTGTTCCTGCTCGCGTCGGGCGGCGTCGATTCGACCGTGGCCGCCAAGTTGTTCGGCCTCGCGATCGGCCCGGACCGCCTGCACCTGCTGCACGTCGACAACGGCCTGATGCGGAAGGGCGAGAGCCTGGCCGTCCTCGAGATGCTGCGCGCGCTCGGGCTGGGCTCCCACGTGCATTTCGTGGATGCGACCGACGTGTTCCTGCAGGCGCTCGCGGGCGCGGTCGAGCCGGAGCGCAAGCGGCAGATCATCGGCGACACGTTCGTGGAGGTCTTCGAGCGCGAAGCGCGGCGGCTGGGCATCGAGGGGCATCTGCTCGGGCAGGGGACGATCTACCCGGACACGATCGAAACCGGCGGGACCAAGCGTGCCGACACGATCAAGACCCACCACAACCGGGTCCCCGTGATCGAGCGGATGATCGAGGCGGGGCGCGTCGTGGAGCCGCTGTCGCAACTCTACAAGGTGGAGGTCAGGGAACTCGGTGAGCAGCTCGGCATTCCGCACGACATGATCTGGCGCCACCCGTTCCCCGGCCCCGGCCTCGGCGTGCGGCTGCTCTGCTCGGCCGGCGTCGAGGACCGCGAGAACTTCGAGGAGATCGAACCGAAGGTGGCCGCCCTGGCCGCGCAGTACGATCTGAAGGCGCTCGCGCTGCCATTCCGGTCGGTCGGCGTGAAGGCGGATCTCCGCGCCTACGAGCACCCGGTCATGCTGGGCGGCGGCGTGAACTGGGACCGGACGGCCGAGGCCGCGGGCATGATCCTGAAGCAGGTGCCCGGCCTGAACCGCTGCATCTGGAACCTGGGGCCGAAGATGCCGGCCAGGGCCCGGCCGCTGCCGGCCACGACGACGCGCGAGCGGCTGGACCTGCTCCGCGAGGCCGACGCCCTCGTGATGAACGGCCTGAAGCGGCACGGCCTCTACGCGACGATCTGGCAGTGCCCCACGGTCCTCGTGCCGCTCGAACTCGATGGCGCCGGCCGCGAGCTGGTCATCGTGAGGCCGATTCACTCCGAGCGCGGGATGACGGCACTGCCCGCGGCGCTGCCCGACGCGCTCCTCGACGAACTTCGCTCCGCCATCCTCGCCTTGCCGGGCGTCACCGGTCTGGCCATCGACGTCACGTCCAAGCCCCCGGGCACTATCGAATGGGAGTAGCAGCTCGATGAGCGACGAACAGGAACCGAACCAGGATCCGCAGTCGAGCGCACTCCGGCCTTTCCTTGTGTTGGCCGTGCTTCTCGCGCTCGCCGCGGCGGCGGCTGGCCTCTGGTGGACCCTGGCCCCGGCTCCGCCCAAGGAGGCCCCGGTCGCCAGGACACCGGCCCCGGTCGCCGCGCCGACACCGAGCGCTCCAGTGGCTCCCGAAGCTCCGCCCGCGCCGAAGCCGAGGCCGACCAGGAAGGCGGAGGCCCCGGCTACCTCGGCGCCAGCGGCGCCCGCCGTCCCGACGACGGGCGAGCTGCACATCGACAGTGACGTGCCCAGCGCCATGGTCTTCCTGGACCGGAAGTTCATCGGCAATACGCCGACGACCGCGTCCGACGTGCCGCCCGGCGCGCACCACCTGAACCTGACGGCGGAGGGGTTCGACGGCTACTCGGATGACATCGACGTGGCCGCCGGCCCGGCCGACGTGATGGTCAGGTTCAAGGAGATCCGCCTGAACGAAAAGGTGAACGTCGTGCACAAGCACGCGTTCGGCTCGTGCGAGGGGCGGCTCGTGGCCGACCCACAGGGAATCCGGTACGAGACGACCAACAAGAGCGACGCCTTCTCGATGAAGTACGCGGAGATCGAGACGTTCGAGGTGGACTACCTCAAGAAGAACCTGGTCATCAAGAAGCGCGGCGGGAAGCAGTACAACTTCACCACCAAGGCCGAGAACGCCGACCCGCTGTTCGTCTTCCACCGCAACGTGGACAAGGTGAGGCAGCAGGTGGCGGGCGTGAAGAGGTAGCCGGAAGGAGGGCTCGTGCTGCCACTTCGACGGCGCGTCATGCTGTTGGCCGTCCTCGCGGCTGTCTCGGCGGCCGCGGTGGCGGTCCGCGCTCTCCCGCGCGGCAGGCGGATCGCCGTCGTCGCGTTCAGGGACTCCCGCTTCATGACCGTCTGCCCCGTCCTGGGCAAGGACGTCGTGGTGTCCACCTGGATCGAATCTCGTGGGGCCGACGACGCGGACAAGGTCTTCGTGTTCCATCCGCCCGGGTCGATTACAACCCAGCGGATCACCTTGATGCCCCACCGGGGCAGCAGTTCTTTCGGCGTCATGCTGCCGCTCCCCTGGACGGCGAACAGTGAAGCGAGCGCGGCCAATCCAACTGATGGAGCCGTCTTGTTGGACCGCCTCGCCCCTGATCCCGACGCTAGGCAGGCCATCGAAGAGGAATTCCGAAAGCAGAAAAGGTTCACCCTGGCCGACTCGCCCGAGAATGCGGATTACGTCTTCGTCGTGGAGACAACGCACATTCCGCTCGCGGCCTGGGGCTCGCCGCAGCCGTCGAAGGCTGGCGACGAACGCGGAGCCAAGGACAAACGGCCCGCGGAACAGGTCGGGGACCACCCGGCCGCAGGCTTCGTCGCGCGCCGGGGCGATCCTTCGAGCGCGGTGCTGCAGCAGGAACCCTACTCATCCGTGCCGCCATCGGTCACCATCGTGTCCGGCAGGGGCGATCTCATTCCGAATTTCAGGCAGACCGCCCTGGCGGTCGTCGTCCCTTCCAGGGAGTACCTGCGGAACAGCACGTCTGCGGCCGCCCTCATCAGCGCGCGAGTGTGGGCAGGACTGGCCTTCGCGGCCGGGGGGAAGCTTGCTCCGACACCCGCATCGCTCGCCGATCTCGTCGGCCAATTCCACTCGGGGAAGAGTCCGTTCCTGCGTCAGCTTCCGCTCTGCGCGCTGCCTTCGATGACCGACGACGTGGGCGGCCGCGAACCGGCGCTGCCCGAGGCCCCCGATGTTCCCGCGCCCGCCCTGTCCACGACCGGCGCGATCTTCCGAAGCCTGGTGACCCTCGTGCGCGTGCCGGTCCTGGTCAGTGACGAACTGGGACGGCCCATCGCGGATCTCGACCCCTCGTCCTTCCACGTGTTCGAGGACGGGAAGGAACAGCGGATCGACCGGGTGCTGCCCGCGACTGCCGGCGCCGACATGGCCATCGTCCTCGACACCTCGTCCAGCATGAGAACGGAGGGCGTGGAGCTGCGGCGAGCGGCCGTTCGGCTGCTCGACGCGCTCCCGCCGGACGATCGGGCGATGGTTGTCACCTTCGATGACAAGATCCGCATCCGGGCGGAGTTGACCGCCAACAAGGAGCCGTTGCGCCGGGCCGTCTCGACTCTCCCAATCGGCCAGGCGACCAGGCTGTACGACGCC
>PMKG01000217.1 GCA_003157675.1 Acidobacteriota bacterium | reverse complement strand
AACCGCTGCGACAGCACGACCTGGTAGACGTCGCCGGCCGCGATGTACTCCTGCCCCTTCCTCACCGACGACTCGAACTGCTCGCGGGTAACGTTCGACCGCATGACGAGCGGCGCGCCCGGCGAGACCATCGGCTCAGACAGGCTCGCCTCGAGTTCCCGTTCGAGGAACCCGATCTTCGCGCACGCGAACTGGTAGAGCGAGTCGAGGTCGTCGTCGGGCCGGACGCGGGCGTTGGAGATGAGCAGCATCCGGTGGCGCACGTGGTCGAAGGCGAGCACCGTGTCGAAGACCATGAAGCCGGCGGCCGGCTCGCCCTCGTCCGGCGCGGCCCCCGGTGAGAGCGGTACCGGCTCGAACCAGGCCGTGGCGTCGTAGCCCAGGAAGCCGACCGCGCCGCCGGTGAACCGCGGAAGCCCCGCCACGGCCGGCGACTTGAAGTCCGCCATCAGGCGGCGCAGTGCCGGAACGAACGCTTCGGTCAGCTCGCGGGTCACGCCAGCCTGCTCGACCGTCGTCGTGCCGTCACGTCCGGCGCGCAGCACGAGAAACGGGTCTTTCCCGAGGAACGAGTAACGCCCGAGGTGCTCTCCGCCCTCGACGCTCTCGAGCAGGAACGCGTAATCCGCGTGCCCGGCGATCTTCAGGAAGGCCGAGACCGGCGTCAGCAGGTCGGCCATGATCTCCTTGCACACGGGCACGAACGTACCCTGTGCCGCCAACTCCTTGAACTCGGCCAACGACGTGATCTTCATGCGGGACCTGCCCTCTCACCCGAACGGTCCTCAGCCGCCGCCCTCATCACCTCGCGAGGCGCCGCGAGACCGGTCCACCACTCGAACTGCTCGACCGCCTGCGCGACGAGCATCTCCAGGCCGCCGATCGCAACGCATCCGGCGGCCCGGGCCGCCGCGAGCAGAGACGTCCCGACCGGCTTGTAGACGAGGTCGTACACCGCTCGCCCGCCGGCGAGGGCGGCCGGCGGCACGGGGCTGGCCCCCGTGTCGGGCCAGCTGCCCACGGGCGTAGCGTTGACGAGCAGATCCCAGGAACCCGCGGCCGGCGTTCCCACCCGGCCCGTCCCTCCGTCGGCCAGCGCCGCCACCGTATCGGTCGCGGTCTGACGGCGCCCGTACACGGTGACACGCGCCTGACGCCCGCCAAGCGCGCTGACGACGGCGCGCGCTGCTCCGCCGGTGCCGACCACGGCCACACGCGTCTTGACGAGCACGATGCCCCGAGCGTCGAGCGGCGCGAGGAATCCGGCCATGTCGGTGTTCCGAACCTGGCGGCGGCCGCGGTCGAGGCGCAGCGTGTTCGCCGCGCCGCACAGCCGGGCGCTCTCGTCGACCTCCTCGGCCTCGGCGAGCAGCGCGACCTTGAAGGGCGCGGTGATGCTGGCGCCCGAGAGCCCGATCGTCTCGGCGAACGCCATCGCGTCCGCGGCGTCGTGAGCCTCGAGCGGAAGGTAGGCGCCGTCGAACCGGGTGGCGCCGAAGGCGGCATTGTGGATGGCCGGGGAGACGGAATGGACGACTGGTTGGCCAAACACGCCGAACAGGAGGGTCTTGGCCGTGATGGCCCGAAACCGGAACTCGGAGACCATGCGCTCCGGGGATACTTGCCCCGGCGCGATCCCGTCGCCCGCGTAGGTCCAGCACGACCCGAATCTCGCCGCCCACACGCGGCTCGGCAGGCCCGGCGTGCCCATGGCCACGAGCGCCACCGCCTGCGCGGGCGCCGCCTCGCGCCCGAGCGCCAGCAGCGGCAGGTTGTCAGCGAGCGAATGGGCCGTGACCGCGATCTTCACGATCTCCGCGCCCACCGCCCGCATTGCGCGGAAACGCGCGGCGAGGTCGGACGGGACACCCGAGACGTCGTGCGACGACAGGACGACGCCGCGCCCTCCGCGCTCGGCCACGAGCGGACCAAAAGCGGAGTCGAATTCGACGTCGATGTACTCAGCGCCCGACCTCGCCGCGGCCAGGAGGATCGCCAGTCGCCCGTCCTCCGGTCCGTCGAACGCGCCCCCTTCACGCCGCGGCCGGCACGTCACGATCACGGGCGTTCGACGACCGGCGAGCGTCGCCGGCACGTCGACGTCGCGGACGCCGTCGAGGCGGAGTTCGACCAGGTCGGCGAGGGCGGCGGCGCGGTCGCGCGCCGCCAGCAGCCCTTCCATAGTGTCCGCCGACACGCTCACGCAGAGACGAGGTGTGGTCATAAAACGCAAAAAGCCTCTTCAACCATCTGGCTGAAGAGGCTCTCCAAAGTCACGAGCTCGGACGGCTCAGGACACGGGTTCCTCTTCGCAGTGGTAGTACCACCACCAGCTGCCATACGAGGTCCCGTACACACCAGCGCCGGCGCCCGTCAGAAGTTCAGCGGTCCGGCTCATGTGCTGGCGTCCCGTCATGTTCGTTTCTCGTGTCTCAACCCACGTGCCCTCACACTACCAGACCGATCGATCCGTCGTCAACCGGGACAGCGCGCCGGGTCGGCGCACGAAGCGACCCTGCCATCATCCGAGCAAGGAAACCCTGGCGATCACTCGGCGAACACAGACTTCAAGCGAGCAGCGGTACGGTCGAGTGCGTCTTTATAGAACTTCGGATTGTAGTTGCTACCACCGACGATGAAATCGTGCCCGGTGTCGGGATAGGTGACAAGTTCGAAGGGCACCTTTGCGGCGTCCGCTGCCGTGGCGATGGCGCGCGCCGTCGAGATCAGGCAGCAGTCGCGATAGGTGTCCGACTCTCCGGCGAACATCAACACCGGGACCCTGATGCGCCTGGCGAACCCGGGAAACCTCGCAAAGAAACCCGTGGCCGGATACCAGACGACATCGATCGCGACTTCATCGGGCATCAGCGAGCCATAAGCGAGGGCGAGTCCGCCGCCGAGAGAGAGACCGATCAGCGCGACCTTTCCGGGAGCGGCGTGGGGCATCTGCTTCGCCTGCTCGATGGCGGACCTGATCCCCTCGCGCCCTTTTCCTTCCAACTTGTTGCCGTCGAAGAGCGCGACGTCGTAGCCGAGTGCGGCGATGGCCTGGGCGAATTCCCTGTCGTGCCTGGGGCCGGCGGTTCCCGAGATGAGGACGACGACGTGGCCCTTGCCCTGCGGCGGCGGGAACTCCTGCTGCGCCAGAGCGGCTGGGGCGAATGCGACAGTGGTCAGCAGCAGAGCGAAGAGCGAACGACGGAATGAAGGACTGACCATGGGACTCCTTTCCTCGCTCACGGTCATGTGGCGAGTCAGAGCGACCGGGGTCGGATTGACCGGCCGGCAAGCGGCCCGGCTGTTCCGCGTCGTGCGGAGTCTATAATAATGGGGCCTCTGCTTTCACGTCCGTCGCCAATTTGGGGAATCGTGCATGAACGCCCGGACGCTTGGTGTGCTCGCCGTCGCGGCGCTGCTGCTGGTCGCCTGGCCGACCGCCGCGCCACGTTACATGTCGGTCGACGAGGTTCGGCCGGGCATGACCGGCGTCGGCCGGACGGTGTTCGACGGCGACAAGGTCGAGGAATTCACCGTCCACATCCTGGGCGTGCTCCGCAACGTCAACGGGCCGCGGCGCGACATGGTGCTGGCCCGCCTCGAGGGAGGCCCGCTGGCGAAGACGGGAGTGATCGCCGGCATGAGCGGCAGCCCGGTGTACGTCGACGGGCGGCTGCTCGGGGCCGTGGCGTTCTCTCTCGGACAGTTCCCGACGGAGCCCCTGGCCGGCATCACGCCGATCGAGGAGATGATCCAGGCGGCCGGCCCGGAGCCGCGCCGCGCTCCGGCTGACGCGGCGACGAGGCTCGAGCTGCCGTTGACACAGGACCGCGTCCTGGCCTCGCTCCGCGGGGCGTTCTCGCGCTTCGCCCGCCCGTTTGCCGACAGCCCCGCCGACGTGCGGTTCGACGGCCTGGGCAGCGTCGGTGCCGAGCGGGCCGCCGAACTCGGCGTCCTGATGCGTCCGATCGCCACGCCGCTCGCCCTTGGCGGGTTCTCCGGCGCGGTCGGCGACCGTCTCACGGGCGTGCTGCGCGACGCCGGCTTCGTGCCCACGCCCGACGGCGCAGCGTCGGCGCTCGGACAGGCCGCCGGGCAGCGCGCGCCTGCCTTGCCCAGGCTCAGCCCGGGCGACGCCGTCGGCGTGAACGTGATCACGGGTGACTTCGTGATCGGGGCTACCGGAACGGTCACCGAGGTCGACGGCAGCCAGGTCTACGCGTTCGGCCATCCGCTCTACAACCTGGGAACGACCGAATTCCCGATGACGCGCGCCTACGTGTACGCGCTGCTGCCGAGCCTGCTGTCGTCGCTGAAGATCGCGATGACGGGCGAAACGATCGGGACATTCAGGCAGGACCGCGCGACCGCCATCGCCGGCACGCTCGGCCCGGGGCCCGACATGGTCCCCGTCCGACTGGCGCTCGACACCGAGCGGGGACTGCGCAAGACGTTCACGTTTCAGGTGGTCACCGACCAGTTGTTCACGCCGTTGCTGACCTACGTGTCGGTCCTCAACACGCTGTCGTCCTACGAGAAGGACTTCGGCGCCGGGACGTTCACGGTGACCGGGTCGATGAAGATCCGGGGCCACGGCGACGTGGCGCTCGATGACGTGTTCGCTGGCGACTCGCCGTCGGTCGGCGCCGCGGCCTACGTCGTGGCGCCGCGCACGCTGCTTCTTGCGAACGACGTGGAACCGGCGCGGATCGACGGCCTGGACCTGCACATCGTGACGAGCGAGCATCCGCAGACGGCCACGCTCGAGCGGGTCTGGGTCGACGCCGCCACGATCCGTCCCGGCACGACCGTGCGGCTCAAGATGCTGCTGCACACCTATCGCGGCGAGGACATGACGCGCACCGTGCCGATCGACATCCCGGCCGGCGCGTCGGGTCAGCTTTCGATCTCGGTGTCCGACGGCGCGCGGCTCGCGCAGGCAGAGGCCAGGGACATCAAGTCCGGCCAGGTCAGGACGCTCGATCAGCTGGTCCGGCTCATCAACAGGAGCCGGAAGAGCAACCGTTTATACGTCCGCCTGCTACGGCAGGATGCCGGGTCGGTGGTCAACGGCGAGAGCTTCCCGTCGCTGCCGCCGTCGGTGCAGGCGATTATGGACTCGGACCGCAATGGCGGCAGCGTCATGCCGCTCAGGAACGCGGCATCCTTCGAGCGGGAGGTGGCCATCGGATGCGCGGTCTCGGGCTCGCGCACGCTGACTATCACCGTGCAGTGAAACGACCGATTCTCCAATCCGAACCGATGTCCCACCGAAATCTCACGCTGCCCTTCGCGGCGCTCCTGGCGGCCGCCGCGGTCGCGCTCACCTCGGCTTCGTCGCCGACCTTCTGGCAGGTCGCCACGCGGGCCGACCTGCTCAAAGGCGACGTGGAGAACCTGTCGATCGACAAGGACGGCCAGCTCTCGCTCGGCCCGCAGTCGACGCTCGTCTACGACTCCGCGGCCCCGTTTCTCTGGACCGTGGTCCCCGGGGCCGACGGCTCGCTGTTCATCGGCAGCGGCAATGAGGGAAAGGTCTTCCGTGTCGCGGCCGACGGCAAGGCGTCGACCTTCTACGACGCGACCGAACTCGAGATCCACGCGCTGGCGCCCGCGCCGGACGGCGGGCTCTACGTCGCGGCCTCGCCCGACGGGCAGATCTACAAGGTGGACGCCCACGGCGCCGCGAAACCGTTCTTCAAGCCCGAGGCGAAGTACATCTGGGCGCTGGCCGTGGACGCGGCGGGCACCGTGTACGCCGGCACCGGCGATGGCGGCGTCATCTACAAGATCGCGCCGGACGGCAAGGGCGGTGTCCTCTACAAGACCAAGGCCGCCAACGTCGTGGCGCTGGCGTTCGACCCGTCGGGGAATCTGCTGGCCGGCACCGAGTCGCCGGGCCGGGTGTTCCGAATCGACCGGGAGGGGCACGCGTTCGTTTTGCTCGAATCGGCGTATCGCGAGATCCACGCGCTCGACGTCGACGGAAAGGGCGTGATCTACGCCACGGCGGTGGCGGCCCGGCCCGCGGGCGCTGGAGGCGACGAACGGGGTGCCGACACGCCGGCGGCCGAGCCCGCGCGCGCGGCGCCGGTCGCGTCGGTCTCGGCCGAGATCATCGGGTTCACCGTCATCGACACGAGTGGCGCGGCCGCCGCCGAGGCCAAGTCGGGGGCCGCCAAGGCGGGCGCCCACGGCGCCAAGGGCGCGATTTACCGGATCCAGCCCGATGGCCTCTGGGACACGGTGTGGGAGTCGCCCGACGACACGCCCTACGACGTGGCCCTGTCCGCCGACGGCAGCCTGCTCGTCGCCACCGGCAACAAGGGGAAGATCTTCCGTGTCGCGGGCGATCCCCCGCAGGCCACGCTGGTGGGCCGGGCGCCCGCCCAGCAGATCACACGCCTGCTCACCACGTCCAAGGGTGACGTCTACTGCGTGACCTCGAACCCCGGGAAGCTGCTCAGCCTGACATCCGACCATGCGGAACGCGGCACCTACGAGTCGGAGGTCCGCGACACCCAGACGGTCTCGACGTGGGGCACGATCAGCTGGAAGGGCACGACGCCGCCGGGGACTCAGATCGAGATCAGGACCAGGTCCGGCAACAGTCAGACGCCGGACGAGACCTGGAGCCCGTGGTCCGAGTCGTATCGGAACCCGAACGGGCAGCAGGTCCAGAGCCCGAAGGCCCGATACCTCCAGTGGCAGGCCACGCTCATCGGCAAGGACCGGTCGCCGGTCCTGACGTCGGTGACGGCGGCCTACCTCCAGCGCAACCTGCGCCCGCGGGTGACGTCGATCACGATCTACCCCCCGGGCCACGTCTTCCAGAAGCCGTACTCCACGGGCGAGTCGGAAATCGCCGGCTTCGAAGAGGTCTGGCCCGACATGAAACCGTCGCCAGCCACCCTGGGCGCCGGCACGTCGCCCAATGCCAGCCTGGGGCTG
>PMKG01000047.1 GCA_003157675.1 Acidobacteriota bacterium | reverse complement strand
TCTCATCGACGACCCTGTCCGCCAGCTCGGGTGGCACCACGAACTCGGTCGCTGTTTCCGCAGCCAGCACGAGCTGCAGCTGGGCGGCGACGAGCGGCTCCTCCTGGGCAACGGTCAGCCCGGCCAGCGGCACCGGGTCGGGATCNNGACTCCTGCGCCTTCGGAGTGTCGCCCACCTCGGTGAACGCGGCTGGAGCCGGCGGTCCCGGAAACTTCTCGGTGACCGCCAGCGCAGCCACGTGCTCGTGGTCGGCCACGGCGGGGACCGATTGGATCGCGGTGAGTACCTCGACGAGCAAGGGCAGCGGTAAGGTCGGTTACTCCCTGACGCGCAACCGGACTGGAGACACACGACAGGGGACTATGACCGTCGCCGGCAAGGTCATCACTGTGAATCAGGATTCGGTGGCCGCGCCGACCAGGCCCACTGGGGTCACAGTGAAGAAAGACAGATAAGCCGACAGGGGAAGTTGTCGCCGCGATGACCTCCTCACTACTCCTGGCGCGACGCCCATTCGAGCAGGTAAAGGTGGGAGCGGTACGTGCGGCCGGTCGACCGGCTGAGGCCGATCTCGCACGTCCGACTGCTCGAGTAATAGCCGTCGACCACCCCTAGCGCGGATACTTCGGCGGCCTCCTGACTGGTGGCACTGGCCGTCAGCTCCGGCACGAGCCAGCCCCGATCCCCCGCGAACCCGCAACAGCCGGCGTCGACGGGGATCACGACCTCGTCGGCACAGGCCCGAGCAATCTGCGCCAGCTCGTCGGACAGCCCCATTCGCACGATCGAACACACCGGGTGAAACACGACTCGGGCCTTGCGCCTGTGGATGGTGAGCGCCGGCAGTAGCGTACGAGCCGCGAATTCGACGCTGTCCATGAGCGTCAGGCCGTCGAACCGCTTACGGTTGTCGGTGTCGAGCGCATGCCGGCAGGTGCGGAGGCCGAGAGTGCACGGGCTCGTGTCGATCACCACGGGCAGGCGCCCTCCGTCGGACCAGTGCCAGAGCCTCTCGATCGTCCGGTTCACGGCGAGATGGTGCGCGTCCACGTAGCCCTTGGACGAGAACGGGACGCCGCAGCAAAGCCCGTCGACCCCGTCCGGTATCCAGAGTCCGTACCCCGCGCGCGCGGCCAGCGTCACCAGCGTCTCCACGAGCGACCGGCCGCGAGGCTCTCCGGGCAGCTTCCCCATCGTCCTCGAAACGCAAGAGGGGAAGTAGACGGCGCGGGCCTCGCCGCGGCTCGTGGCCGGCCGGCGCCGCGCGGCCGGCGCCGGCATCGGCGGGAGCCACTGCAATGTGCGGCGCCGCAGGACCACCGAACACGCGCGGGTGAGCGCCGTCAGCGCACGCCTCCCGGCCAGCGTCTCGGCCAGGCCTCCAGTCGCAAGCGCCACTCGGACAGCCGACTCCACCAGCCCGAAATGCCGGGCCAGGAGGCACGCGACCTTCTGGCCGACGCGCCCGTGCAGGTCCGCGCGCAGCCGCTTGGTCAGCTGTCCGGTGTCGATGCCGACCGGGCACGACGTCGCGCAGAGCCCGTCGGCCGCGCAGGTGTCCACCGCGTCGTAGACGAAGTCGTTCGCGATCGCCGAGAGCCTCGTCGTCTCGCCGCCCACCTCCTTCAGGCGCTGCATCTCGCGTCGGATGACGATCCGCTGGCGGGGTGTGGTGGTCAGGTCACGGCTCGGGCAGCGAGGCTCGCAGTAGCCGCACTCGATGCACTTGTCCACCTCCTCCTCGACGGCGGGCAACGCCTTCAGGTGGGACAGGTGCGCGCGCGGATCGTCGTTGATGACGACGCCAGGGTTCAGGACTCCGTCCGGGTCGGAGAGCGCTTTCAGCCGACGCATGATGGCATACGCCTCGGCGCCCCACTCGGTCTCGACGAACGGGGCCATGTTCCGCCCCGTCCCGTGCTCCGCTTTCAGCGCGCCGTCGTAACGTCCAACGACGAGGTCGACCAGGTCGTCCATCAGGCGGGCGTAGCGGCCCACCTCCGACTCGCTGCCAAACGACTGCGTGATGACGAAGTGGAGATTGCCGTCCTTGGCGTGCCCGAAGATGATGGCCTCGTCGTACCCGCGGCGCGTGAACAGGCCGCGCAGGTCGACGACCGCCTCGGCCAGGCGATCGACCGGGACGGCGACGTCCTCGATGAGGACCGTGGTGCCCCGCCGCCGGGCGGCGCCGACCGACGGAAACAATCCCTGCCGGACCTTCCACAAGGCCGCCTGCTCGCGCGGCGCATGCGTGAAGCCGGCAGGTTCCAGCAGCCGGAGGCCGGCGAGCGCGCCCACGGCCGCATGTTCGAGCGACGGCCGCAGGCTTTCCTCGGCGGCCTGGAACTCGACCAGCAGACCCGCGGCGTCGTTGGGAAGACGGGAGAGCGATGCCGGCATGCCGGGCTGGCTCTGGACCGATCGGATCGCGACGCGGTCCATGACTTCGAGCGCCGCCGCACCGCCATCGCGCAGCGGCACGATGGCCGCACAGGCGTCGCGGATGGTCGGGAACAGGAGCAGCCCCGTGTACTTGACCGGCAGGTCGGGCACCGTCCTCAACACCGCCGTGGCGATGAACGCCAGCGTGCCCTCCGAGCCCACGAGCAGGTGCGAGAAGATGTCGATCGGCCGATCGAAATCAATCAAGGCGTTCAGCGAATAGCCGGTCGTGTTCTTCGTCAGGTACTTGCGCCTGATGCGGGCCTGGAGCTCCGGCTGCGCGACAATCTCGTTCCGAAGCTGCAGGAGGCCGTCGGAGAGCGCCGGCTCGGCACGCCGGAACTCGTCGTCCGCGGCCGCGCTGGCGGTGTCGATGACGGTGCCCGAGGGCAGGACGAACACCAGCGAGTCGAGCGTGTGGTACGCGTTCCGTTCGACGCCGCAGCACATGCCGCTCGAATTGTTGGCGAGGATGCCGCCCATCATGCAGGCCTCGAGGGAGGCCGGATCGGGCCCGATCTTCGCGCCGAACGGCCGGAGCCGCGCGTTGACGGCCGCGCCGATGACGCCGGGGTCGACGCGGACGCGCCGGCCGGCGTCGAGCACGTCGGCCTGCCGCCAGTGCCTCGAGAGGTCCGCCAACACGCCGTCGGTGACCGCCTGCCCCGACAGGCTCGTGCCGGCCGTGCGGAAGGTGAGGGGCACCCGTTCCTGGCGGCAGAGGGCCAGCAGTTGCTGAATCTGTTCGATCGCCTGTGGCCGGACCACCGCCAGCGGCTCGAGTCGGTACATGCTCGCGTCGCACGCATAGGCCGCCAGGTCGATCGGGCGGACGAGCACGTGCTCATCGCCCACGACCTCGCGCAACCGCCGCAGAAGATCGGGTGACGCCATCACTCGGTACCGAGAATCGGCAGGTCTGAAGACCCGCCCTACACACGGTCCTGTAGTCTTGAGTCCTGAGTCTTGAGNNGGCGCGGCCAGTATAACCCCCGGCCGCCTTGATGGTATGATGCGCGCCTCGCGGCACTCTTTTCGAGGAGATGACGATGCGGAAGACGCTGCTGGCGCTCGCGTGTGTGTGTGCCTTCTCACTGCCGATCCTGGCGGCCACTCTGGCCGACGTCACGCTGCCGGACACGGTGACGGTCGGCAACCAGACGCTGGTCCTGAATGGCATGGGCCTCAGGACCAAGCTGTTCATCAAGGTCTACGTCGGTGGGCTCTATCTCGAGAAGAAGTCGGGCGACGCGGGTGCCATCGTCGCGTCCGATGCCACCAAGCGCGTCGTCCTGCAGTTCATCTACGGTGAGGTCAGCCGCGACCAGCTGGTCGAGGCGTTCACCGACGGGTTCAAGGGCAATGCACCCAACGCGCCGAAGGCGCAGGTCGATCAGTTCATCGGCGCCGTGGAAGCGATGAAGAAGGGGGAGCAGATGGTGGTGACCTACGTCCCGGGCACCGGCATCACGCTCGCCATCCGGGGCAAGGACAAGCTGACCATTCCCGGGTTGCCGTTCGCCCAGGCGGTCTTCTCCGTCTGGCTGGGGCCAAAGCCCCCCACCTCGGACCTCAAGAAGGGGATGCTGGGCGCCAGGTAGCGTCAGCCCGGCTACCGGCGCAGGAACGTCATGACGAGGCCCGCGCCGCCGACCGCGACGAAGATGGCCGCCTGGACGGCCATGCGGTAGATCACCGGAGAGGCCGACAACCCGCTTTGCAGAAAGACGACGCCGAGCGCGAGGATCGCCAGATTGAGGCCGTACATCACCCGGCGTGACCACTTTCTCGTGCCTGGCGTGTCGGTCCCGCAGTACCGCGCGAACGCGACCAGGCCGCACATCGCCACCAGGTCGAGGGCCGTGAAGAGCAGCCAGAACATCCGCGCGCGGTCCGAGGCGAGCGGGGTGCCCACGACCGGCGTCATCAGCGTCGCATAGAGGCGCGACCCGACGCTCGCGCCGATGAGCGAGCCGAACACGCCGTAGAGGAACGCGTAGCCCATGTAGACCGCCTTGCGGTCGCTCGGGGCCACCAGGCCGACGAAGCTGTAGTACTTCGGATGCGCCGTCATCTCGCCGATCGAGAACACGGCGATGCCCGCCACGAACATCCACGGATTGCGCGACGCGGCCAGGCAGAGGAACCCGAGGGCGCCGATGCCCATGCCGGTCACCATCGTCGCGAGCGGCGGCCGGTTCTTGACGATCCGGCTGACGAAGACCTGCAGCAGGATGATCGTCCCGGCGTTGATGACCGTGACGTGCTCGGCGTCGAACGTGAACGTCCAGGACAGGCCCGCCGCGTGCAGCGCGGAGCTGACCGCCGCGCTCACCGGCGTCCGGTCCACGAAATCCCGCAGGTAGAAGAGCACCGTCCCGAAATTCTGGAAATAGAGAATCCAGAAGCCCGAGTAGGCCACGACCATCAGCATGAAGCGCGAATCGCCGAGGACCTCCACCGCGCCGAGCAGCGTGTCCTTCAGCGGCTTGGTGTTGCCCGCCCCGGGCGGATCCTTGTAGACGAACAGCGTCGGCAGCAGCATCAGGCCCGTGTAGATCGCCGAGGCGGTGAAGACCCATCGCCACGAGAACCCGCGCAGGACGCTGACCACGAGCGGCGCCAGGAAGGCGCCGACGTTGATCATCCAGTAGTAGATCCCGAAGCCGATCGCCGAGTTGGACTCGTCGGTCGTCCGGGCGATCGTGCCGGAGATGATCGGCTTGAACAGGCCGGAGCCGGTGGCCATCACGAGCAGCGCTAGGAAGAAGAGCGCGTAGCTCGACACGTAGCCGGCCGCGAAGTAGCCGGTCGCGAGAAACGAGAAGGCTACCAGCAGCATGCGGCGGTAGCCGTAGCGGTCGGCGAGCGCGCCGCCGAGGATCGGCAGCACGTACGTCGCCGCGTAGACGATGCTCTGCAGGAAGCCGACGGCCTCGACCGTCGCGCCGAGGCCGCCGTCGGCCACGCGGGCGCTCATGTAGACGGCCAGGACGGAGTTCATCCCGTAGTACGCCGCGCGCTCGAACAGCTCCATGACGTTGGCTGTCCAGAACGCCGCGGGGAACCCTCGCCTGGCGTGAACCTGGGCGGTCGCGTGAGCGGGCATGTCCCTCCGTGGCGGGGCGCCCGGCGTCCCGCGGTCCCGTCATCGACAACGTGGGGTCGGGGGAAGCTGTCTCGCTACCGATCGTTCACCACGACGCGCCGGCCGTCGTAAGCGGGGCGGATCGTGCCCTTGTCGCGGATGTACTGGATCAGCACGTCGAGCCGGG
This sequence comes from Acidobacteriota bacterium, assembly GCA_003157675.1. GTDB lineage: Bacteria > Acidobacteriota > Vicinamibacteria > Vicinamibacterales > Fen-181 > FEN-299. The sequence goes on along the minus strand of PMKG01000047.1, from coordinate 6,719 downwards.
GCTTCTTCGTGTCCGAGACGTCGGTCGCGCCCTTGATCGCATACCCGGCGAAGTAGGAGTTGGTCACGCCCGTATAGGTGCGGTTGTCGTCGAGCGGCGCGCCTGCCACGGTCGCCTCGACGAGCGTCCGGTTCTCCAGCCGGTAGCGGATGCCGCTGACAGCCGGCGCGTACCGCTGCAGGACCTGGCGGAGCTCCTTGCCGGTGAGCTTGAAGGTGACCACCGTGTTGCTGAACGGATCCAGCGTGACCAGGTCGCCGCGCGTCACCGTGCCCTTGAGCAGGGGCGCCCTGATGCCGCCCATGTTCTCGACGGCGAAGTCGGAGTGCGTCGACTCCCGCAGGGCGTCGGTCATCAGGTTGTACTCGGCCAGGTCGTCGCCGCGGCTGCTGAACTCGCCGCTCGCCTGGCCAACGACCTCGGCGTACCGCGGCGCGATCGGCTTCCAGAACTGGTTCACCACCGCCGCGACACCCGGGTCCTCGGGTGTGTCAGCCGACACTGGGATCAGCCGGGCGCGGTAGCGATCCACGCGCCACGCGCCGGTCTCGTCCTTCGCGAAGAGCAGGTCGAGCCGGCCCAACTCGCCGCCCCATTGATGCGCCTGCACGATCACCGTGCCGTTCACCGAGGAGGCCTTGAGGTCCTGGGAGTGCCAGATGAGTTCGCCGGACGGGATCCGCGTGTGCGAGTGCCCGCCGACGATCACGTCGATATCGGGGACTTCGTCGGCCAGCCGCTGGTCCATGTCGTCGCCGGCGTGCGAGATGAGGACGATGATGTCCGCCTGCCCGCGGAGCGTGGCGACGGTCTGCCTGGCGGCGTCGATCTCGGCCGTGACGTCGAACGCCTCCTTGGCCGCGGGGTAGGTGGCCGATTCCTTCGTCAACAGCCCGAAAATCGCCACGCGGACCGGCCCGACCTTCCGGATCACGAACGGTTGCAGCAGCGGCTTGCCGGTGGTCCGCTCGATGGCGTTGGCGCACACCAGCGTGTACTTGGTCTGGGCGATCAACCGGCGCAGCTGGGCCATCGTGTTGTTGGTCTCGTGATTGCCGATGGTGCCGAAGTCGTACCCGGTGGCGTTCATGGCCGCCACGTCCGCCTCGCCGTGGTACTCGATCGAGAACGGCGTGCCGTCGGAATAATCGCCCGCGTCGATGAGCCAGGTCTCCACGCCCCGGGCTTTCTGCTCGGCCCGTATGCGCTGCACCAGCGTGGCTCGCCGGGCGATCCCGCCGATGTCCTTGTAGGTGCGCAGGCCCTGGAGCTCGCGGCCCGAAGCCGCCGAATCCGGGTAGCTGAACGGCAGCAGGTGGCCGTGGGTGTCGTTGGTGTGGAGGATCGTGAGCGACGCCGTCTGCGCCGCGGCCACCGGCGAAAGCGACAGCAGGACGATGGTCAGACCGGCCAGGAGGCGAGTGAGCTTGTTCACGCGGGTATCCTTCGATGCGGCCGCGGTCGGCGGCCAGGCTTGCGACGGGTCAGTGCATCCTATCGCGGGAAGGCATGCGCCGGAAAGGGGTTCGCTCCAGCCGTCCGCTCCGGCGTCGAGCGGTTGAACCCGGGCAGCCGCCCAATGTTCCAGGTCACGCCGGCGTAGAGGGCCGTGGCCCCGAATCCCTCGACGTTGAGGATGAGGCCGGCGTCGAGCACGACGCTCCGCTGGGGCTGGAAGGTCGGGCCGGTGAGAATGGCCACGATGGGGCGGGAACCTGCGGGCCCACGCGTGCCGGGGTAGCCGAACAACTCTGCAGCCCAGCTGAGCGGGCCGGTGACGAGAAAGCCGGTCGAAACGGTCCACAGCGTGGCGGTTGTCGGGGCCAGCGTGCCGTCTCCGCTGCGCCGCGTATAGCCGAAATTGACATCCACCTCGACCTTGCCAAGCTGCCGGCTCGAGATGAACACGAGGTTCAGGTCCGTGGTTCCGGTGCCGGTGCCTCGACCCACATCCCCGGTGGGCAGCTTCACCGTCGATTGGACGGCGACATCGGCCAGCAAGGGGAGGCCGACCGCCACCTGCCACTTGAGGCCGACGGCTGTGTCCGCGGAGCCCCCGTGCCTGGCTCCGTCGGGACCGAGCCACGCCCAACCCGGCGCGATATCGAGTTGAAGGCGGCGGGCCAGACCTACCTTGACGAGCACCGGACCGGTCAGTTGGGCTGAAGCCGGCCCGAGCGACTGCCACTGCATGCCGGTTTCGAGTTCGACGATGCCGGGGGCCACCGCATACGCGTGCGTCGCCACAGTGGGACGCTCGGGTTGGGCTTCTCGAGGGTCCTTGGCGGGCTGGGCGCGGACCGATACCGCCCCGAGCACCAGCCAGGCGACGACAGCCAGAATCGAGGCGGCGGAGGCGCGTGGAATCTCTCGGAACGGGCCAGCCATCTCGGGGTCCTCGCAGGCGGCCGATGGTTGCTTGGTGAGTTTACCGCAGGTCGATGGGATAAAATGGCGGATCTCTGTCGTCGCCGTCTTTCCAGCCTGTCTGAGGTCATCATGCCGGTAGATTTCGAGCGCGTGGCCATCGTCAACCGCGGCGAGCCCGCCATGCGCATCATCCACGCCCTTCGCGAGTTCAACCTGGAGCGCGGCACCGCCATCCGCACCATTGCGCTGTTCACCGAGCCCGACCGCCGGGCCCGGTTCGTGCGCGAAGCCGACGAGTCGTTCAACCTCGGTCCGGCGACGTTCGTGGACGAGGCCGACGGGCAACGCAAGCCGACCTACCTCGATTACGACCGCCTTGGCGAGGCACTGGCGGCCGTGCACGCCGACGCGGTCTGGGCCGGGTGGGGGTTCGTGGCGGAGCGGGCCGACTTCGTCGCGATGTGCGAGCAGCTCGGGCTCACCTTCATCGGGCCGAGCAGCCAGGCCATCCGCCGGCTGGGCGACAAGATCTCTGCCAAGCGGCTCGCCGAGCAGGCCGGTCTCCCGGTCATCCCGTGGGGCGGCGAGGCGGCGGCGTCGCTGGACGTCGCGTGGGCGCACGCGCAGCGGCTCGGTTACCCGGTGCTCGTCAAGGCGGCGGCTGGCGCCGGAGGGCGCGGGATCCGCCGGGCGTGGAGCGAAACGGAGCTGACTGCGGCCTTCGACAGCGCCCGGCGCGAGGCCGGGCGGACGTTCGGCGACGCGACCGTTTTCGTCGAGCGTTGGCTCGAAGGGGTGCGCCACGTCGAGGTCCAGATCCAGGGGGACCACCACGGCGGGCTGTGGGCCCTGGGCGTACGCGACTGCACGATCCAGCGCCGCTTCCAGAAGCTGATGGCGGAGGCGCCGTCGCCGGCGCTGCTCGCAGGAGAAGAGGACGCCCTCAAGGAGGCCGCTCGCCGGCTCTGCCGGGCCGCCGAGTACGAGGATATGGCGACGGTCGAGTTCCTGTTCGACCCGTCGACGCGGCGGTCCTACTTCATGGAGGTCAATCCCAGGCTCCAGGTCGAGCACCCGGTCACCGAGCACACCACCGGCGTCGACCTCGTGAAGCTGTCGCTCGACGTCGCGCGCGGCGGCCGGCTCGAGGGACCGCCGCCCACGACCTCCGGCCATGCCATCGAGGTCCGCCTGAATGCCGAGAACGTCGACTCGGGCTTCTCGGCCTCGCCGGGCGAGGTCGAGATGTTCCGCCTGCCCACCGGTCCGGGCCTGCGCGTCGACTCCGGTGTCGCCGAGGGCGACGTCATCCCTCCGGAGTTCGGCTCGATGTTCGCCAAGCTGTCGGCCGTCGGGCACACGCGCGAGGAGGCGCTGGGCCGGCTGAAGCGCGCGCTGGCCGAGAGCGGCATCGCCATCAAGGGCGGGACGACGAACCGGACGTACCTCCTGCAGATGCTCGACCGCGACGAGGTTCGCTCGTCCAGGGTGGACGTCGGCTGGCTCGACCGGTCGAGCCAGGCGCCCACCACGGGTCTTGGCGAGCACGCGGGCATTGCGCTGCTGCAGGCGGCCATCGAGGTGTACGACGCCGAATCGGGAGCCGAGCTCGAGGAGTTCTTCTCCGCAGCGGCGCGGATGCGGCCGACGTGCCGGCCCGAGGTTGGACGCCAGGTCGAGATCGGGTACCTCGGCCACCGCTACCAGTTCAGGGTTTACCGGCAGGGGCTCCAGGAGTACCGCGTCGACGTCGCCGCGACGCACATCGATCTGAACGTCGAGCGGCTCGGACCGTGCGAGCGGTGGCTCACGCACGGCGAGCATCGGTACCGCGTCCTGTCGTTCGTCCAGGGCTTCACCCACCTGGTGGAGGTGGACGGGGTCCCGCACCGGATTTCGCGCGCCGACGCCGGGGTCGTTCGCGCCGCCGGCCCGGCCATCGTCGTGGCGGTAGCCGTCAAAGCCGGCGAGTTCGTGGCGGCCGGCGACCGGCTGGCCGTGCTCGAATCGATGAAGATGGAACTGGCCGTCACGGCGCCGTTCTCGGGTGTCGTTCGACAGGTCATGGTGATGCCGAACGCGCAGGTCCCGGCCGGCGCGCCGCTGGTGCACGTCGACGCTGCCCGGACCGGCGACGGGGACGCGGAAGGGAGCCGGGTCACCTTCGAGGGGATCTCGCTGCTCGGGCAGCGACCGGAGCGCCGCGTCTCGCGGACCCGCGCGATTCTCAAGGGCGTCAAGGCGGGCATCGGCGAGCTCAAGCGGGGTCCCGGGTTCCGGGTCCCGGCGCTGCTGCAGGACCTGCGGCGCCTGATGCTCGGCTTCGACGTCGACCCGGCCGAGTCCAAGCGCCTGGTCGGCGAGTACGCGCGCGCGGCGCAGTCGCTCGAAGACGCCGATCCCGACCGGCGTCGGGCCGAGGACGATCTCGTCCGGATCTTCGTCGACATCTCGGCGGTCTTCGGCCGCCACGCCGCGCCCGAGGGCGACGAGCAGGAAGGCGCGCTGAGCGCTGAAGAGTACCTGTTCACCTACCTGCGGGCGCTCGAGGCTCGAGGCGGCGATCTGCCGCGCGGCTTCCTCGACAAGCTGCGACGCGCGCTGTCGCATTTCGGCATCGACTCGCTCGAGCCGACGCCGGCGCTTCGCGAGAGCCTGCTCTGGATGTTCAAGTCCCACCGCCGGGTCGACCAGCAGGCCGACGCGGTGGCGGCGGTGCTCGGCCAGCGGCTCNNTCCCGCAACCGCCACCAGGCGCTGTGGGACGTGGCGCGCGACGTCCGGTACTCCGCGTTCGACCGCCCCGGGTTCGAGCAGTCGAGGCGCGCGATCTACGCGACGATGGAGGCGCACCTCGCGACGCTCTCGCGCGACCCGTACGGGGCGAGCCGCGACGCGCGGATCGCGGCGCTGGTCGATTGCCCGCAGCCGCTCAAGTCGCTGTTCGCGCCGCGATTCGACCAGGCCTCCGCGCCCGTCCGCGAGGTGATGCTCGAAGTGCTCGCGCGGCGCTTCTACAGCATTCGCGACCTCGGTCCCTTCAGCGCCCTGGACGCGGGCGAGTGCAGCGTGGTCGTCACCGATTACGCGCTCGACGGGCGGCGGATCCACCTCGTGGCGACGCACACGAGCGAGGCCGACTTCCAGGCAGCGCTCGAGACCATGCGGCACGTGTCGGCGGCGCTCCCCGAGGGGCGTGACGTCGTCATCGACGTGCACGTGTGGACGCGCAATGCCCTGGAGGACGCCGAGGCGGCGNNGGGCCGGGCGTCGTGGCGGCGTCGGGCCTGACGCAGTACTTCACGTTCCGCCCGGGCCCGTCGGGCTTCCGCGAACAGAAGCTGTATCGCGGCGTGCATCCGATGGTGGCCAAGCGGCTGGAGATGTGGCGCCTCCGCAACTTCTACGTGAACCGGCTGCCGTCAGTCGAGGACATCTACCTGTTCCACGGGGTGGCGCGGGACAACCCGAAGGACGAGCGGCTGTTCGCGCTGGCGGAAGTGCGCGACGTCACGGCGATCCGCGACGGCGGCGGCCGACTCGTGGAACTGCCGCATCTCATGCGGATGCTGATGGAATCGCTGACCGCCATCCGCCGTGAGCAGATGCGCCGCAGCCCGGGCGAGCGGCTGCAGTGGAACCGGGTCCTGCTCTACGTCCGTCCGCCGCTGAGAATGCCGGCGTCGGAGCTCGAACAGGTCGCGCGCCGGATGGGGGGCGAAGCCGAGGGGCTCGGCCTCCAGAAGGTGGTGGTGCGCGCGAACATGCCGGACGAGGCCGGCGAGCTGCGCGACACGGTCCTCCGCGTCGCCGTCGGCGGCGTCCAGGCCATGGCGCTGCAGTTCAGCCCGGCGTCGGCCGAGCCGATCCGCCCGCTGACCGACTACGCCCAGAAGGTCGTGCGGATGCGCCAGAGGGGGCTCACGTATCCGTACGAGCTGATCCGGATGCTGACCCCGCCGGCCGAGGCGGCGCAGGCGGACCTGCCCCCGGGGCGGTTCGTCGAACACGACCTCGCTCCGGACGGTCGGCTCGTGCCGGTCGATCGGCCCTACGGTCACAACACCTCGAACGTCGTCGTGGGCCTCATCAACAACGTGACGGAGAAGTACCCGGAGGGCATGACGCGCGTCATCGTCCTCGGCGACCCGAGCAAGGAGGTCGGGTCGCTGGCCGAGCCCGAGTGCGCGCGCATCCTGGCCGCCCTCGACCTGGCCGAGCAGATGCGCGTGCCGCTCGAATGGTTCCCCATCTCGGCGGGCGCCAAGATCTCGATGGACAGCGGCGTCGAGAATATGGATTGGATCGGCCGCGTCCTGCGCAGGCTGATCGAGTACCCGCAAGCCGGCC
>PMKG01000371.1:10047-10264 GCA_003157675.1 Acidobacteriota bacterium | reverse complement strand
AGCTCGGCCTCTCGAGAGGAGCGACGACATGAATCGCCGAAGGTTCGCCATCACCTTTCTGTGCGCGTTGAACGCCATCCCCCTCGCGCTCGCCGGCCAGTCGAAGCCCATCACGATGGAGGAGATGCACAAGCTCCACCAGGACCCCAAGGCCTACATCGCGATGCTCGACGATCCCGCTCGCGACGCCGAACAGAAGCCGCACGAGGTGGTGATG
>PMKG01000371.1:0-9982 GCA_003157675.1 Acidobacteriota bacterium | reverse complement strand
GCTGGCCGCCTCTTCCGTGGATCGGATCTTCATCTGCGACACGTGGCACCACATCCAGGGTCACTCGCAGTACCTCGCGCAGCTGAAGAAGGCCCTGAAGCCCGGCGGCCAGGTGATCATCGTCGACTACCAGAAGAAGAACATGGCCGTCGGCCCTCCCGCCGAGATGAGGCTGGCGCGGGAAGACGTCGTTTCGGAATTCCAACAGAACGGCTTCCGGCTGGCGAAGGAACACACGTTCCTGCCGTATCAGTACTTCCTCGTGTTTGGGCTGCGGTAGGGTCCATTCAAAAGGACTTTGTCACACACTTCGTCGTGCACTTTGTCGCAAAACCGGGANNCTTCACCGCGTCCCCGGCGAGCAGGAAGTAGGACCCCGGACCGCGTACTACCTGATCAGGTAATCACGAGCTGAGTCAGCCATGGGCAGCGTCTTGTGAGAGAACGGGAGCCGTCAGGCGCGGCGAAGTATAGCATCCGCCTCCGCGCGCGGCACTGGACAGGCGGCGGGTCATAGGCTCAATCTCGATGGAGAGGATCGAGCAGGTCAAGCGGACTGGTCCGATGAGGGAAAGGACTGAGAATCGATGAGCTGGATCCCCGTGATGGAGGAAACGGCATTGGCCGACGGCGCCATGGCGCCCGCATATCCGCTCGGCGTCAACGTCGTCGTCGCACGCGTCGGCGGCACCGTCTACGCGGTGTCCGGGACGTGCGCGCACATGGCCTGCCCGCTCTTCATGGGCAGCCTCGACGGTCACACCCTCACCTGTCCGTGCCACGACTGGCGCTTCGACGTGAGGAGCGGCCGGTTCCTCGATGCCCCGGAAATCGGCCTCGCGGTCTACCGCGTCAAGACCGAGGAGGGCAGGCTGTTTGTCGAACTCGACTGAGAGGGGGTCGCCATGAAGAAGGTCACGATGTACACCCTGTCGACCTGCCCGTGGTGCAGGAAGACCAAGAAGTTCTTCACCGAACACAACATCCCGTTCGAATTCACCGATTACGACCTCGCCGACGGCGCGACGCAGGCGAGGATCATGAAGGAACTCGACGCGGAGGGGGCAAGCGGCTTCCCGTTCGTCCGGATCGACGACACCGTGGTCGTGGGCTACCAACCCGACCGCTACTCGAAACTCCTGGGGCTGTGAGGCGGCCCGACATGAGCATCGAATCCAGAAAGCAGTCGCTCCACTTCTTCTACAGCAAGGTCGTCGATCCACTCGGCTACAAGTTCACGCCGGACGCGGAGCTGATGGACTTCCTGCTCGAGCAGGAGGTGACGCTCGAAGACAAGCACGGCACCCCCTTCTGCCCTTGTCAGCCGTTGACGCCCGACCGCACGCGCAACATGCGCATCGTCTGTCCGTGCATTCCGTTCCACCGGGCGCATTTCGACGCGATGAAACGCTGCTGGTGCGGGTTGTTCGTCCACAAGGACGTGACGGACCCCGACAGCCTGCCGCAAGTGTCGGTGAAGGAGCTGGGCCTTGAGTAACCGTGTCGTCCGAGTCATCAGGACCGATGACGTGGCGCCGGGGGGCATGAAGGCCGTCGAGGTCAACGGCCGCGAGATCGTGATCTGCAATTGCGGCGGGACCTTTCATGCCGTCGATCGCCGTTGCGGGCACATGAACGGACCGCTCGACATGGGCACACTGGACGGAACGGTCCTCACCTGCCCCATGCACTGCGCCCGGTTCGACGTCACGACGGGAGAATCGCTCGCGGGGCCGGTGCCCGCGCACCTGGGCGACGAGGCTCCTCCGCAGAGACTGGGCGCCTATCTCCAGAACGTCGGCATGTTGATGCAGCACATCCGAACCGAGTCGATCGGCGTTTACAAGACGACAGTGGAAGCCGGATGGGTTTCCGTCGAGGTGTAGCTTCCCGGGTCGGCCCTACAGCCCGAACCACCGACTCGCGCGGGTGGAGCCGAACAGGCGCTTCCTCGCGGCGCCCTCGGGAGTGGTCCCGATGTACTCACTCGTCGGTTTCGGGCCGCCGAGGAAGTTCACCGAGATCTCGGCGAGCTCCTTCTCGCCGAATTCGATGTAGCAGTGACCATCACCCTGGTAGCGGGCGACGTCGCCGCCTCGGCTTCGGGCGATGATCTCGGCGGCGACCACCCTGCCCGCTCCTTCTGCGAACGTCCCGGCCCGCGGCGTGCCGACGCTCGTGACGTCACCGATGGCATAGACGTCCGGAAAGCGCGTCCTGAGTGTCGCGCGGTCAACCGGAATCCAGCCACCCTCCGCCAGCCCGGACTCGAGGACCACGGGCGGCGCGACGTGCACCGGGACCGCGAGCAGGAGGTCGTAGTCGAGCGCGACGCCGTTCGAGAGATGAAACAGACGCGCGGCGCCATCGACCCGCGTCGGCATCACGGCCACGTGGCACTCGATCCCGAGTTGTTCGAAGCGGGCCAGGATGGCGTCGCCGGCTTCCTTCGAGACCGGGAGCGGCGAGGGCATGGCCGTCGTCATGATGATCCTGGACCGGCCGCGCAGCCCGCGCCCGGTCAGGTACTCGTGCATCAGCATGGCGGCCTCGCTCGGCGCGGGCGGGCACTTGTAGTGCGGGGTCATCACGCCGATCACGACCGTTCCGCCCTGGAACGTCGGCAGGATGTCCCGCAGCTTCACCGCCCCGGCGACCGAGTAGAACTCGTGCCCGCCGTCCACCAGCCCCGGCGTGGCCGAGACGTCGTAGTCCGCGCCGAGCGCGACGACGAGCACGTCGGCATCGTAGGTCCCCTTGGCGGTCGTCACACGCCTGGCGCCGGGGTCGATCGCGGTGATGGTTTCCTGCCTGAACGTCACGCCCGCCTTCGCGAACGCGCGGTAGGGCCAGTGGATCGCCTCGGCGGTGGTCCGCCCGAACATGACGTCGAGCTTCGAGTACCCGATGACGAAGCTGTCGTTCTTGTCGACGAGCGTCACGTCGACATCGCTGCCGAGCGCCTCGCTCAGACAGGTGGCCGTCTCCAAGCCGCCGAACCCAGCACCCGCAATCACGACCTTCATGGCGTGGCCTCCTTCGCGTCAGACTCAGGTCGTTCCCAATGATGAGTATGGCAGATAGCGGACGTCGTTAGTCCACTGTTGATCCGGTCGCGGCCGGTCCGCTTGGAGCTGGCACCTCGCGGGGCAATACTGGGGACAGATCCCCGCGTGTCGCGTGCAACGCAGGAGGCGACGACGATGACGCAAGAAGGTCCCCTCAGCCGTTTCGCCAGGTGGCCTGTTTCGGTGCGGGCCGTCGTCTCCGGCTTCCTCGTGGCGCTCATCGCGGCCAATGTCTAGCCGCCCTTGCTGCGGGCCTTCGGCGTGCCGCTCGGTGCGACGATCGAAGTGACGTTCCTCGACGTCTACGTCTGGTGGGCGCGCGGCGGAGGCCCGCCGCGGCTTACCCACGCCGCACGCCGTGCCGCGTTCCGAAGCGGCGCGCTGGTCGGAATGGTGCCGATCGTGTTTGGCGCTGGGGTACTGCTCGGGCTCATCGCCCGGTCCTCCCGCTCTCTCGTTCCGTGCATGATCGGGCACGTCGTCATGGACGTGGGGCTGTTCGCCTATTGGTGGACCGGCATCGCGGGCGACTTCACCGCGCGCCCGATCTCGGAAACAGGAGTCGATCCGGCGTTCCTCGCGACGTGCGCCGCCACGGCCACCTTCCTGCTCGTGGTGCTGCATTCGGTGCAACAGCTCAGGAGAATCCGAGGGGTCGCGCCCCCCATGCCTCCGAGCCTGACCTCACCAGACCGGGGTGAGTCGTTCTGAACAGACACGACACCGGAATGTCCCCTATTCTCGGCACACGACCCACACGGGACACGCGGTGCACTGGAATGGCAGAGTCGCCACACCGATCTGGTGCGCGGTCGGCCGGAGGTAACCATGAAACGCGCCCTTCCCATCGTCGTCGCGCTGCCCTTCGTCCTGGCCGCGGTCTCTCTTATCGCGCAGAACCCGCGCCTGCACGTGATCACCACCCACGTGTTCACCGCCGAGCCGAACGACGCCACGCTTCAGCTGCCCGATCTCGCTGAACGTCGAGAGACCGTGAAGGATCTGCGCGGCTGTCTCTTCGGGCCGGTCAACGACTCCGTCCGAGTCGACGAAGTGGCCAAGGGGGCGCGCGTCGAGGTCGAGGTCGTGAGCCGCACGATCAACGCCGACGACCCTCGATTGCACGACGTTCGTCTCCAGGTCACGGCGGCCGGAATGTCGTTCAGCGTGGATGGCAGCGGCGATCGCTGGGAAGATGCGGCGCGGGCCGCCGCGCTCAAGATCCGGCGCTGGATCGCGGAGAACGCCCGTGACCTCGACAGCCCGCTGCGCCTGTTCGGCCCGATACGCTGACGGCGGCTTCTCGTGGTGACGCCCCAGCCTAGCGGACCGTCAGCACAGGACAGCTCGCGCCCCGCACCACCTGCTGCGTCGTCGACCCGAACAGCGCGAGTGCGGCGCCGCTCCGGCCCTGCGCACCCATGACGATCAGATCGGCGCCTTCGTCCGCCGCGATGTGGAGAATGCCGTGATGCGCGCGGCCGACCACCACCACGGTTCTGACGCCGCGGTTGAGCCGGGGTTCGGCCGAGACGAGGCTCTCGAGCCGCTGCCGGGCATCCTCGAGCAGGTACGATCGAAACTCCGGCACGTTAAAATGCGCGGCCTCGAGTGGTTCTTCTTCTGCCAGGAACTCGATCGCGTGGACCAGGACGACCGACGCGTCGGCGCGGCGCGCGAGATCGAGGGCGAATCCGAACGCCTCGAGCGCGGCCGGCGAAAAGTCGACCGGACAGAGGATGGTTCGAAGCGCGACTTCGGACGGCGGAGTGGCGGGGGCGTGCGGTGGCACGGTCAGGACCGGGCACGGCGCCTTCCGCAGCACCTTCTCGGCCACAGACCCGAGAAAGAACCGATCGAACCCGCTGCGGCCGTGCGTTCCCATCACGAGGAGATCTGCGTGCGTCACAAGCGCCTGGTCCACGACCGTGGCTGCCGCTTCGCCGGCTTCGGCCGTCAGGGCGACCGTGCCTTCGCCCAGGCCCGCAGCGGCCACGGTCTGCCGCAGTTGTTCGAGCACCTCATCGCGCGAAACGGGATACACCAGGCTGACAGGCTCGAGGCCAGTCCGGACGTCCATCGGCGTAAACGAGGGGACCACGTGCAAGGCGGTCAGGTGGCCGTCGTACCAGCGCGCGATGGCGCCGGCATAGGCGAGCGTCCGAACCGAGAGTTCGCTGAGATCAACCGGACAGAGGATACGCTTGAATTCGACCACGGACTACCTCCTTCACGCCAACACCTGCGATCGCGCTAATTCGCGCTCGCCCACACTACAGGCAGGCCAGTCTCGGGGAGCAGGGCGAACTGCCCGGCCACGAGCGGACGGCTGAAGTAGAAGCCCTGACCTTCGGCACACCCCTCGGCCTGGAGAAACGCCAACTGCTCCTTGGTTTCCACCCCTTCAGCGACGACGCGAAGGCCGAGGCTCTTGCCCATGCTGATGACGGCGCACACGAGGGAGGTCCCCAGCGGAACGGCGCTGATCTCGTGGACGAACGACTGGTCGATCTTGAGCACGTTGACGGGGAGCTTTCGCAGATAACTCAGGCTCGAATACCCCGTACCGAAGTCGTCGATGGCCACCTGCACCCCCATCTCCTTCAAAGCCTGCAGCACGAGCGCGGGGGCTCCGTTGTGCTGGATCAGGGCGCTCTCCGTCAGCTCGAGCTCGAGGTACCGGGCGTCCAGGCCGCTGTCCCGCAGCACCATCCGCAGGTGCCCCAGGAAGCCCGGATCCTGAAACTCGACGGCCGAGATGTTGACGGCCATCGCCAATGGCCGGCGGCCTTCGTCGATCCAGGCCCGGGCCTGCCGGCAGGCTTCGCCGAGGACCCATTGTCCAATCGGCACCATGAGGCCGCCGTCTTCGGCGATCGGCACGAACTCTTTCGGAGACATGAGCCCGCGCTCCGGGTGCACCCAGCGGAGCAGCGCCTCGGTGCCGCAGATCATCCCGGTGTCGAGATCGACCTTCGGCTGGTAGTAGAGCACGAACTCGCGCCGGGTGAGGGCGAGGTGAAGGCCGGCTTCGATCCACTGGCGCTCGACGGCCCGTGCGTGCATGTCCCGCTCGAAGAACTGGAAGCGGTTCCGGCCGCGCTCCTTGGCGTGGTACATCGCGGTGTCGGCGCACTTGATCAGCGTCTCGGCATCCCGGCCGTCGTCGGGGTACACGCTGATGCCGATGGTGCCGGTGATATGAAGCTGGTGGTGGGCGATCTCGTGCGGCGCCACGAGCGCCGCGATGATCTTCTGCGCGCTGGCGGCCGCATCGTCCGCGCGCGCGATCTCCGACAAGAGCACCAGGAATTCATCGCCGCCCTGGCGGCTGACCGTGTCCGATCCCCGGACGCACGTCATCAGGCGTCGCGCCACCGACTGCAGCAGGGCGTCGCCGATGACATGTCCCAGGCTGTCGTTCACATGCTTGAACCGATCCAGGTCCAGGAACAGCACGGCCAGGTGGTGACGGTGGCGCTGAGCCAGGGCGATGGCCTGGGTCAGCCGGTCATTCAGCAGCAGGCGGTTGGGCAAGTCGGTCAGCACATCGTGCTGCGCCAGGTGGACGATCTGAACGGCCGCAGCCCGGGCCTCTCCCACATCCTTGAACACGATCACCGCGCCGATCACCTGCCCTCGCCGATCGTGGATCGGGGAGGCGGAGTCTTCGATGGCGGTCTCGAGCCCGTCACGTCCGACGAGGAGGCAGTTGGGCGTCAGTCCGGCCACCCGGTCGAGCTGGATCGCCTCTTCCATCGGATTCCGCGTCGGCTGGCGTGTCGTGGCGTCGACGATCCGGAAGACGTCGACGAGCGGGCGGCCGAACGCGTCCTGGCGCGACCAGCCCGTCATGCGCTCGGCCACGGGATTGAGATACGTCACGCGGTTTGTCAGATCGGTGCTCAGCACGGCGTCGCCGATCGAGTTGAGCGTGATGTCCGCGCGCTGCTGCTCGAAGTGCAGCGCCTCTTCGGCCGCCTGTCGTTCGATGACCCGCGCGAGGGCTCGCGGCAACGTGTAGCTGTCGAGACGGTCCCGTCTAATGTAGTCCTGCGCTCCGCAGGCGACGGCTTGCCTGACGACGACGTCGTCAGGCGAACCAACCACGAGAACCGGGACGTGTGGCGCCACCCGCCGGATCTCTGCGAAGGCCGCGCTCCCCTGACAGTCCGGTGGACTCAGGTCGAGCAGCACCGCGGTGATCTCGTTCCCGCGCAGGCGTTCGAGGCCGTCCGCGAACCGCGGCTCCCATTCGACGATGAATGAGCCGACCCGGGCGTCGGCGAGCGCCTCGCGAACCGACTGAGCATCAGAAGGGCTCTGTCCGAGCAGCAGGATGCGCACCGCGGTCAGGCTCATCGTGACCTCATTCCGAAAGAGCGTGGGTACGGCATACCGCGACGGGCCCCCGCCTGGGATGACCGAGTATGCCAGGACGCCAACGCGTTCGCTGTTCGCACCGTCTCTACGCTGTCACACGGAAGTGGGACGGCAGAACCCGCTGGAGTTCCAGGAGCACGTACTCTGCGGTGCATGGTTTGAGGAGCACGGCGTTGCAGCCCGCGTCACGCGCACGCTGGATGTCGGCCGGGTACGTGGTACCGGTCAACGCGATGATCGGTGTCCGGTGGGTATCGGGACGCTCCCGGAGCAGGCGGCACAGGTCGTAGCCGTCGCGGTCGGGAAGACCCATGTCGAGCAGGACCGCATGAGGGGGCGTGTCGGACACCTTCCTGAGTGCGTCGGTCGCGTTGACCGCTCCCGTCGCGTCCACGCCGGAACGTGTCAGGCACTGGCGCCACATTTCGAGCGTGGCGGCGTCATCGTCCACGACGAGGACCCGTGGTGATGGCCGGCGTGGGTTCAGCACCATGTCAGTGGGCCTTTCTGGTGGTCGCGACGGCTGATGATAACTGGGCAAACGCGGTCATGCTGTTCAATATTGAACACGGCCGCACCTCTACGGCATCGTGGTCATCAAGGGCAGGTCCAAGGGGAAGCCGATCAACGGCCGGTCGCAGTGGACCGACACGTGGATCAACCGTGCCGGGCAGTGGCAGTGCGTCGCTTCGCACGCCACGACGATCGTCAAGAAGTAGCGCGGGTCTCCGAGCCGGCGGAGTTCGTCAGCCATCGATTGGGGGCCACCGCCGCGGTGGCGCATCGCGACGTCCTCGATTGTGGACGTTCTCTCCGCAGTCACTGGGACCACGGCTGAAATGTCCCTGAAATTTCACAATCGGGGTTGGCACCGTGGTTGCGAGAGGATATGGTATCGGGCACCAGCCCCTGAGCGGGGTCGAGACCAAGGGGACCATATGAAGCAGACATTCTCGTTCACATCGGCCGCCATCGTCGCTGCCTTGAGCCTTGCGGCCCTGCCGGCCGCCGCGCAGGGAAATCGGGGTGGCGGACACCAGGGAGGCGGCGGGCGCAGCCCGGCCGGCCAGTCTGCCCCGCGCCAGTCCTCGCCTGGGCGGTCGGCGCAGCCACGCCAGAGCGCGCCGCGCGGCTCGTACTCGGCACCGCAATCGATGCCCAGGTTGTCTGGGAATCGTGCCTACTCGGGTTCCCAGTCCCTGCCCCGGTTGAACGGAAACCGTTCGTTCTCCGGGCCGCAGGCGCTTCCCCGGTCGTATGGGAATCGTTCATTCGGCGGCTCCCAGACGTTGCCCCGCTCGTTTGGTAACCGCTCCTACGGGGCTCGATCGGCCGTGCCCCGAGACAACTCGCCGTCCTATCGCGGCGGCGGCCGTGGATACGGCAATGGTGCTCCGGGGTACCGTGGGTACGGCGGTCGCCCGAACATGATCCGCCCGTACTTCTCGCGCTCCTACTTCCGCCCCTACGGGTGGGAGCCGTACTACCCGTTCCGATTCGGCCGGCCCTACTACGAGTTCTCGCCGTGGCTGAGCCTCGGGTTCGGTATCTGGTGCGGGTACCCGGTGCCGTATCCGTGGGTCTACCTGGGCGGGTATCAGCCGACCGTGTTCGGTGTCTACCCTGACGGCGGCTACCAGCCGCTGCCGGGTTCGTCCGTGTCGACGTCAACGTATGGCGGCGTGAGCTTCGACATCCAGCCCGCTGACGCTAATCTCTTCGTGGACGGGCAATACGTCGGGGTCGTCGGCACGTTCGGCCCGAACAGCGAGCCGCTGACCCTCGAGCCGGGCCAGCATCGAATCGCGATCCAGCGCGATGGCTATCGCCCGATGGAGTGGGACGTGACGATCGAAGCCGGACAGGTCATCCCCTACCGCGGCGTGCTCGAGAGACAGTGAGGTGAGGACGGGGAGTCCTCAACCGATCAGGAGATACGCGGCTGCTGCGATCACGAGCGCGAATACGATGACGAGAATCGACCAGGTCTGCCATCCGAGTGTGATGAGCGGCGACCGGTTTCGCGGGACCATGGTTGCCTCCTCTCCTGGCAATCGATGACGACGGCGAACTGAGCCCTGAGACTCCGCGTTCATCCCTGCACGATTAGACACCGGCAGGAGGCGAACGGCCAGTCCCGGCGGCGAACACCCGTGTGTCCGAACCCGGGACGTGACGATCGATCGAGAAGTGTCCGGCCCCGCAAGTTTGAGCAAATCCAGCGGCCTCAGCTGGCACAGGTTTTCCATACTCTGTCGTGGAGCCGACCATGACCAGACCCGTCCGTCCCGACGAACAGGAACTCGCGGCCGCGATTCGCGACGGGGCCCGGCGCCGGGAGCGCCAGATGTTCGGCGCATATTTCGAGGGCCGGGACCGTTCCGACGCACTCGGCGCAGCCTACGAAGGGGTGTACCGCCTTCCGGCCGACGCGACCGGCATCCGCCCGAAGGGCATCTACAAGTTCTTCACGTGCCTGGACGATCGCGTCCGCAGGTGCCCCGATCCGGGGTGCATCAAGCAGCACTTCC